>JAQBYJ010000136.1 GCA_027622555.1 Verrucomicrobiota bacterium | reverse complement strand
AAGCGGACCTCCCTCACGAAAAAAACCGAAATTTTATCAAATCCATTCCGAATCGGCCAAGTCGGGCTAAGTAAAAGGGAGTTCCTGGATAAAAAGGAAACTATCTTGTCAATTATGGAGATATGACCCCGTCCTTCGAATACCTTCGAATGCTATGGAGATATGACCCCGTCCTTCGACCCTATGGAGATATGACCCCGTCCTTCGACCCGTCCTTCGACCCGTCCTTCGACCCTATGGAGATATGACCCCGTCCTTCGACCCTATGGAGATATGACCCCGTCCTTCGACCCTATGACCCCGTCCTTCGACCCTTGCAAGGGGCCGTTGCACATAGCGACATGCCGATTGAAATGGGTCCCACACTTTTCCTACCGTTTTCCCAACAATTTCCCGCTGGGTACATGGCATTCCGGCTACCGGAGTTCGCGGCATTTTTTGATGACCATAAGGTCCAAATCCCATTCTCCAAAGGGGACGCTGTATTCTTTAATCCGGCGTTGTTCCATGCCGGTGGAAGCAATTCGACCAACAAGGACCGGGTTGCGAATTTGCTGCAGGTTTCCTCGGCGTTCGGAAGGACCATGGAAACCATCGACAACGATGCCATGGTTGAAGCTGTTTATCCCGCATTGTTGGCCCGCGTAGTCGTCGGCACCGTGAGTGAGCACGAAATCAGCGGTATGATTGCGGCGGTAGCAGAAGGTTACTCCTTTCCCACAAATCTCGATTCAGATCCACCCGTGGGTGGAAATGCTCCAGAGACCGGACAGCAATTGCTGCACCGTGCCCTTCTCGAGCAATGGCCAGTTGAACAGCTTAGGATTGCCATGGCCGCCTACTCCACACGTCGACAGGCCTGATGATGTTTAGCGTTCCTATCGCTTTCGCTTCAAACAGGCGGCGCTGCGGGACCTCGAAATTGTAACAGCCCTTCCATCCATGATTTCATGATTATGGCTAGATTGCAGTAATGGCGACATGACCAATGATCGCTCAACTACCAACACGGGTCCGATTTTTTCTACGGAGTAGTATTCATCGAAAACTTTTGCGGCGGATCGAAAATAAAAACCCTGTGGCAGACCACAGGGTATGAAAGGCTTAAAACATCCCACCAGATGTTCGCTTTCTACTTATCATTTTCACTTTCTCCAAAAGACTGAGCGGACATCGTTAATGGTATGCTCGGCAGCAAGCTACCTCCTACATTTCGTATCGCAAATACAACTGTAGGAGGTAGCTCGCAGCCGATTTCGAATGCTCAAACTTCCTATCAGCCCCCCACCGGATTATTCCAGACTGAACACAGATGAAACAGCGCTGTTTCATAGGAGTCACCGACCCCGCGAAAGAGACCACGGGGAATTACAAGTTAAACTATCTCCGCAATTTGAACTGGCCGATTTTCTTTCACAGATATTTGGGCAGCAACGGCCATCTTCGTCGCCATGAGCGCATCAAAACTTCCGACGGGTACGGGGTTATTCGTCAAGACCGCTTCAACAAATGCTTTCATCTCTGAGAAATACGCCTCGGCGTAACGCTCCATGAAAAAATGCAGGGCGGGGGGTCCGTGCCTTCCGGCCTCATCAAAATGCATGGATGTATCCGCATAATGATTGGCATTTAGTGACATGCCTCCCGAGCCAAAAACCTCTACCCGTTGATCATAACCGTAGACCGACTTTCGACTGTTATCAATCGCCCCAATTGCTCCGTTTTCAAACTTCAACTGAATGATGGCCGTATCGATATCTCCGGCTTTTCCGATGTCCTCATCCACCAACACCGCTCCTTGCGCATACACCTCCGTAACCTCGCTTCCCATGATGAACCGTGCCATATCGAAATCGTGAATGGTCATGTCCAGAAATAGACCGCCGGAATTTTTTATGTATACGATAGGCGGTGGGCTTGGATCGCGACTGGTCAATCTCAATAGATGCGGATCACCGATCTGTCCATCCGCCACCTTCTTTCTTACCGCGACAAAATCGGCATCGAAACGACGATTAAACCCGACCTGTAACTTGACTTCATACTTGCGGACGATTGCGTCAATGGCCTGGATTTTCGCCACCGTCATATCCAACGGTTTTTCGCAAAAAATATCCTTACCCGCTTTTGCGGCGATCTCGATATATTCCAGGTGGGTGGGTGTTGGGGAACATAGAATAATCGCATCTATCCCCGGATGGTTAACCAGACTCTGGAAATCGTCATAAAATGTCGGTATTCCGAATGCATCAGCCACTTCCTTCGTTTCAGGAACCGGATCCGCTACGGCAAGTACTTCGACTTCCGGTAAACGATAGACCAGACTTTTTAAATGCACTTTCCCAATTCGGCCCAGACCGGTTAAACCTACCTTCATCTTTTTCATGTCGTTGATGATTGTGTCATTATCTGATCGATACCAAGCCTAATTAATCGAGTTCGACTACAATACCGAGGAAAATGCAACCGCTGTCCACGACTTGCACGCCACGATGCTCCACCTACTAGGCATCGACCAAAAGCGCTTCACTTACAAATTTCAGGGACGCGACTTCCGCCTCACCGACGTGCAAGGACACCTGCTTGACCGGATTTTTGCTTAACAAAAAACCCCCATCTTAAAATGGCGGTTTTTTGAAATGGAGCCGGCGATGGGACTTGAACCCGCAACCTACTGATTACAAATCAGTTGCTCTACCAATTGAGCTACACCGGCGTGGTACCTCCTCGGGGACTTGAACCCCGAACCAATTGATTAAGAGTCAACTGCTCTACCAATTGAGCTAAGAAGGCACAAACAAGCGGACAAAGCTCTAAAGGTTTTCGACGATGTCAAACAATTTAAAGGGAGAATGAAGAAGTCTGAAACAGGAACCAGTTAGAGGTAACGAAGCTGCGATAAAACGCAGCTACCAGAAAAGCGCGCTTTCAAACAAAACCACCCTACTAAAAAGGCAGGGCAAGAGTGTCATCGTGGTCCGGTATAAAAGACGACCGGTCCTGTCGTCGAAGGCTCCTCGAAACTGACCTTCACTACTCCCCAAAAAACACGGCATCGCGGGGACGCCATTGCCCTACCGTTGAACCCCTGGAACGAGATACCCGAACTCCTGCGCTTACAAAATTAATAAACTCATGATGTGCATGACACTTTTTGAGATCGATAGATATTACACCCCTCTCCGGTGGTAAATGAATAAAGACTTGAATCCGAATCGACCTTCCCCCAGCCTCCACAAGATTCGTGAAGTATCTCCACTAAAATGAAAACCCATCAAGACAGGCCATTGTTAATAATCGTAGGGTTAACCACCTTGATGCTGGTGTTGATTTTCACGGATGATTTGATTCCGCTGGTTCCACGTTCAATCATTTATGCCGGGTGCATTATGGGAATTTTCACTATTTTAGGGCTCGGAAATATACTGAAGGATGGCCGTGCGATACTGATTTGGAGGCTCTATGCACTAGGCTTTGTAATTATGTTTTGCATACTGATAGGCATTATTTTTCTGCATGAAAGTTTTGAAACCGGAGATGATTTGGTCATGGGTATGAAACCGGGTACCGCACTGATGGTGTTTGGTCCTTCACTGTTTCCGTTTTGGTTTACTATTCTGTGGGTAATCGGATTTCGGCGGGCAATTGTGCCGCAGGAAAGAGAAGATCATCTCAATCAACTGGTAGCGAAGGGAACGGAAAGTGAGGTTGGTGCTGATGGATGACCGGACTTTGATTCTATCCATAGTTGGATTTTATATGCTGGTATGTTTGGGCATAGGAGTCTGGGCCGCCAAACAAACCAAGTCTTCCAAAGATTTTTTTGTAGCAGGAAAGGCCTCCGGAGTAATTGTCATGGGATTTGCGGCTTTCTCAACCGTTATGAGTGGCTTTGGATTTATCGGTGGACCTGGCCTGGTCTACAAATGGGGAACCACGTCTTTCTGGATTACGTTGCCATCTGCATTTGGCTTCGCAATCACCGGATTAATTCTGGCAAAACGATTCAAGGCTTTCGCCGATCTTTTCGACATCCTAACACTTCCCGATGCCGTGGCTATTCGGTACAACAGCGAGACCTGTCGCTTCCTGGCCGGTCTGGTAATTATACTCGGCGTTATAGCGTATTTAGGAACAAACATACTCGCCTTCGGTGCAGTGGCTTCGACGTTTTTTGGAATTGATTTCACGCTGGCGACGGTGATCGGGATGGCGGTGGTAATCAGCTATGCAGTCTTTGGGGGTATTATCGCCGGGCTTTATACAGATGTATTTCAGGGAGCTATTATGGTTTTTGCGGCTGTCGCTTTATTTGTGATAGCTATCACGGTTTCTGGAGGTGGAAACTTTTTTGACGGCCCCAGAAACATAACCGAAGCATTCACCGCGGCAGGCCAGAATGATGCGGTGGGAGCCTGGGGTGTCCTTGGACCCATGGCCTGTCTGAGTTACTTATTTCTCTTTAAACTAGGAGGCTGCGGCCAACCACATACGACGACGAAATTGTTTATGCCTCGCGATTTCAAACCGGTCAGGTGGAGTGGCGCTTTGGGAGCGAGTGCCTATATGCTCTGTGCTCTTTTGTGGGTGAGTGTTGGCTTCGCAATGAAATACCTGGTAATTACCGGTCAGGCAGAGCCCTTGACTGCAGGCAGTGAGGATCAAGCCGCACCGGTCTTCCTTATGAATCATACTCCTGCCTGGTTAGCCGGTATTGTGTTCGCCGGATTATTTGCCGCAATCATGTCGACGGCTGATTCATTTTTGAACATCGGTGCTGGCGTATTCGTCAGGGATTTTCCTCGAGCCATCCTGAAGCGGACTGTACAGAATGAACTGTTATGGGCGCGCATCGCTACTTTACTCTTGGCTATCGCCGCGACTGTATTCGCCCTGTGGGCTCGAAATCACGGTGACCTGATCGCTATATTGGGAATATTTGGTTGGGGTTTGTTTGCGTCGGCCTTTGTACCCATGGTGGCCATCGGATTTAACTGGAAACGCGCAACCTGGCAAGGAGCTGCTTGTGCCGCGATAACCGGCATAGTCGTCAATCTGGGTTTGGACTTGGCTTCCAAGTATCCGCAAGGAGCACCCCTTTATAAAATTCCCGGGAATATCAGCATCGGAGCTGTCGCCCTTATGACTTCAATCATCGTTATGATCGTTGTCTCTTTGGCTACCAAACCAAAACCGCTTGCTCCGCTGCTAGAGGAAGCGATGGACTTTTAATGGGGTCCTCGGAGTGTTTGTTCTCAAAATTTATCTAAAACTGGTAGGGCTCGATCCAGCTTCGTTTGATAACTTCGCTGGACTCCTCGCCGACTTGTCCGGCGAAGCTTGGATGAGCGTAGCAGGAGCGAGCCGTCGTAGAATCGGCGGTTTTCGGCGTTTCGAGGAACGAAGAGACGACACCAACAACCGCCCTGAATTAGCTGACTATTTAAAATATAAACGCTCGACACGGACGCAAATCTTCAAGGAACAAAGAGGTTGACATATTCGTTAACCGGCATGGCTTCCAATTTCGTTTGATCGAGCGAAACAGCGAGAATCGCATCCTGTTTTTCTTGATCGAATCGCCGGGCGAGATTGATCCGAAACTTGTTCTCCAAAAGCGGAATCCCGTCATTGCGTCGTCGCATGTGCCCAATGGGGTATTCACAAACGATTTCATCGAGAACGGTTCCATCACGGAATTCAACGGTAAGCGCATTAGCAATCGAACGCTTGTCCGGGTCATGATAGTCTGCGGTAAATCCTTTGTCCTCCACACAAACTATTTTGTCACGGAGGGCATCAATGCGAGGATCGCCGGCAATTTCATCTTCATAGTCTCCGGCCGTCAGACGACCAAAAATAATTGGAACAGCAACCATGTATTGGATACAGTGATCGCGGTCGGCGGGGTTACTCAGTGGACCCTTTTTGTCGATAATACGCAGGCACGCTTCGTGAGTACGGATAATGATTCGTGAAATGTCCTCCGGCTTCTTTCCACATTTATCCAACTCACCATAAATCTGGATCGCGCACTCGACCGCCGTTTGAGAATGAAACTCCGCAGGAAAGGAAATCTTAAACAGAACGTTCTCCATGACATAAGAACCGTACTCCCTTTGAAACTTGAACTTCTCACCCTTAAACAAAACATCATAGAACCCCCAGGTCGGTGTAGTTAAGACGGATGGATAACCCATCTCACCCTTTTGAGCGATCAACGCGAGGCGGACTGCGCGGCTCGTCGCGTCGCCTGCTGCCCAGCTTTTACGACTTCCTGTGTTGGGTGAATGGCGATAGGTACGCAAACTATGGCCGTCAACAAAGGCGAGCGAAAGTGCGTTGATAATCTGTTTGCGGGTCAGGTCAAGTAGCTCAGCCACCACGGCCGTTGAGGCAATCTTGACCAATAGCACGTGATCGAGGCCGACTTTGTTAAAGGAATTTTCAAGCGCGAGGCAGCCTTGAATCTCGTGGGCTTTAATCATCGAGGTGAGAACGTCCCGCATGCGGAGCGGCTCCCCACCACTCGCTATTGCATTTCGTGACAACCAATCAGCCGTTGCTAGGATACCGCCTAAGTTATCGGAAGGATGTCCCCACTCGGCCGCAAGCCAGGTATCGTTAAAATCCAACCAACGAATCATGGCTCCGAGATTGAATGCAGCCTGCACCGGATCGAGTTGATATGGCAGGCCAGGGACTCGGGCACCATGGGGAACAACGGTCCCTTCGACAATGGGGCCAAGCAGTTTGGTACAGGCAGGATACTCCAATGCTTCCAAACCACAACCGAGTGTATCGATCAAACAGTTACGTGCTGTTTCGTAGGCGAGTTCGCTATCGATCTCGTAATCGAGAACGTAGTCGGCAATTTTGACCAGAACTTCGTCCGGCTCAGGCCGAACATTACTTATCTGATTTGACATACTTAGTCTCTGAGATGAATGGGCACAAAATCAACTGGATCGGGGCCCGTGTAGTTTGCGCTTGGGCGAATGATTTTATTGTCGATGCGTTGCTCAATAATGTGCGCCGTCCAACCGGAGGTTCTGGAAAGCACAAAGAGTGGAGTAAACATGGCGGTCGGTACGCCCATCAAATGATAACTGACGGCGGAAAACCAATCCAGGTTGGGAAACATTTTTTTAGTGTCCCACATTTCAGATTCAATACGTTCGGCGATATCATAGAGCCGTGTGTCACCTGCCTCGTCAGAAAGCGCTTTGGAGACTCGTTTGATCACCTCGTTACGCGGATCGCTAACCGTATACACAGGATGGCCAAAACCGATGATAACCTCTCTTCTCCCGACCCGCTCACGGATATCCCCGGCCGCTTCATCCGGAGTTTGATACCGGCTCAAAATTTCAAATGCAAATTCGTTTGCGCCTCCATGCTTGGGACCACGAAGCGCACCAATGCCACCGGTTATGGCTGAATAAATATCTGAGCCGGTGCCACTGACAACCCGGGTAGTGAAGGTCGATGCGTTAAACTCATGCTCGGCATAGAGGTTCAGGGAAATGTGCATAAAGCGCACCCAGGACTCGCTGGGTGGCTTTCCATGAAGCAGATGAAGGAAATGACCTCCAATAGAATCCTCATCAACCTCAACTTCGATGCGTTTGCCATTGTTCACATAATGGTACCAATAGAGAAGCATCGAGCCGAGTGACGCCAATAAGCGGTCTCCAATGTCGCGGGCACCCTGCTCACTGTGATCATCCGCCTCGGGAGCCACACAGCCTAAAACGGAAACACCGGTACGCATAACATCCATAGGATGTGAGGAAGCGGGCAATTGTTCGAGCGCTGCCTTCACGGCATCGGGAAGGCCCCTAAGAGATCTTAGTTTTGCCTTGTAGGCTCCAAGTTCGGCGGAGTTCGGGAGCTTCCCATGAATGAGTAAATGAGCGACTTCTTCAAATTCACAGGTTTCGGCAATGTCGAGAATGTCGTAACCGCGATAACGAAGATCGTTGCCCGTTCGCCCCACGGAGCACAGGGCCGTATTTCCCGCAGGAACTCCTGAAAGAGCTACCGATTTCTTGGGTTTAAATCCGGCCGGAGAATTAGATTCAGAATTGGGAGATTCCATACTTATTGCCTTGATGGTTTATTCAGTTCATCGACCTTTTTTTCATATTCGTAGTATCCAAGACATTCGTATAATTCCTCACGTGTCTGCATTACATCCAGGACAGCTTGTTGAGTTCCATCTCGTCGAATGGCAGCGTAAACGGATTCGGCCGCACGACTCATGGCACGAAAGGCGGATAGCGGATACAATGCCAGTCCAACTCCGGCACTCCTTAGTTCAGAAGTGGAAAACATCGGGGTATTTCCGAACTCGGTGATGTTAGCAAGAATCGGGATACCCAAAGCATCGGCAAATTGTTGGTATTGCCCAAGGTCACTTACCGCTTCGGGAAAAATCATATCGGCACCGGCTTCTTTGTATGCGACTGCTCTTTCGATGGCCGGTTCGATACCTTCAACAGCAAGCGCATCGGTGCGCGCCATAACCACTAAAGTATCATCGCTACGAGCGTCGACCGCAGCCCGAATTCGATCGACCATTTCTGCTTGGGACACAATCGCCTTGTTGGGACGATGCCCACATCGTTTCGCCGGGACCTGATCCTCGAGCTGCACACCCGCCACTTGAGCGCGTCCCATTTCCTGGATCGTTCGACCGATGTCCGCCGCCTCGCCAAAACCAGTATCGATGTCGACCAACAACGGCAAGTCGGTCGCTCCGGTAATTCGCCGTGCATCTTCCAGAACATTTTCCAAAGTCGTCATTCCCAGATCGGGAATACCAAAGGAAGCGTTCGCTACACCGGCACCAGAAAGGTATAGCGCACGAAATCCTGCCCTCGCTGCCAACATGGCAGAGTAGGCATTTATCGCACCAACCACCTGAAGCGGATTTTCTTCCGCGACGGCATTCCGCAAGCGTTGACCGGGCGAAGACGTAATTTCGGATGGTTTATTATTTTCCATTTGGCTGATGAACTGAACAAAAGACTACACCTCCACTGAACCTACAAAAATAAACCCGCTTATCAAGAGCTTAGGCTCTCAACCTTTGACATCGGATAAGCAAAAGCGTGCCCTTGCTTCCCACATACAATCACACTGAAACTACCAGGTTCTTTTCTTGAGGCCGAGTTGCGAGCAACTGGCCCTACCAGGTTCTTTCTTTGAGTAATTCCTGGATTTGCTCCTTCGGGACCGGGAGTTCATCCATATGAGATTCGAGCCACTGGGAAAAATCCTTTTCGATGGCGTCCGTCCAACGGTCGTCGATTTGACCCGCCGTGTAGACGCCGGCTTTCAAACGCTCGAATCCAAAAGCATCGCGTAAACGTATGAGCTCGGCGGTCTTGACCACCTTCTCTGCTAAATGAGCGGGAATCACGATGACGCCTTCGCGCTTTCCAAGAATGACATCCCCTGGCATGACGGTTACACCTCCAATATTCACCGGAACGTTAATGCCGGAAATCATGGACGCCCAGTAGAAGCTGGGATTCCAACCACGCACGTAACCGTTGAATCCTTCGATTTTTTCCAACTGCTCCAGGTCGCGAGCCACTCCATTGAAAAGCACTCCGTTTCCCGAATTTGAAAAAATCGTCGTCCCCAAGCTCGCTCCGATAATCGGGCCGCCATCATCCTTATTGTTGTAAACATCTGCCACGTAAACGTCTCCCTGTTGTAGCATGTCAATCGGCCAAGTAACCTGAGCTCCGACACGACCGTCCTCTTCAGCTTGTGTGTTTACCACTTCATTAACGTCTTTCCGTAAAGGCATGTACATCGCCGTCATCGCACGACCGCAAAGCACCCCACCAGGATTAACGTGCTCCCAACCGTCCTCAAATTGATATTCGTAGCCTTCGTTCCTCAAAACCACCCAAGCCGCTTCGATATCCACAAGCTTCATACGTTCGAGAATACTATCGGACACCTTTGGACGTCCATTAGGGAAACGTTCTCCTTCCCACTGAGGTGTGAATTTGATCATCGCTTCCTTGTCCAAGGTAAATGGCATGGCTGGAACGAAAGAAATGCCAACAAACAGGCAGGCGAAGGAAACTACGATTCGTTTAACGGTATTATAGGTCATTTTGATTTTACTGATGTTGATTTAAATTCAGGGCCACCCGGATTCGAAAATTAGACGAAGTCAGAACTGGATCCGGGCTCTTGAGGTGTTTTATAGATTCCATCGCTTACCATTGCTGGATGCAAAAAGTATTCTCGAAGATGCGGGATGTGTTCAAGGAAAAGAGCTTCATGTCCCAAGGCGATATGGTTGAACAGTACAAGGTGCTGATGAATCTGTCCCATGTCACCGACATGAGGCACCACCGGCAAACCAAACTTTCGAGCCAGCAGGCTGACCGTGATGAACTCACTGATGCCCCCTACTCGAGTGCAGTCGACCTGAACAAATTTCACAGCCTCTGCTTGCATGAAGTTCTTAAACATCACTCGATTGGAAACGTGCTCGCCCAAGGCAATATCGATGGGTGCGATTTCGCGAGCCAAGGTTTGGTGAGCAATTACGTCGTCCGGTTGGGTCGGCTCTTCAATCCAGAACGGCGACATCCCAGCTAAGGCTTTGGAGGTCGAAATGGCCTTGGGCAGGGTCCAGCTTTGATTCACATCGAGCATTACCCTGGCGTCATCCCCGGCTCCCTCTCGAACCAGATAAGCTCGACGAATGTCTCGCTCCGTATTGGGCGAACCGACTTTCAACTTCATCGCGGTAAAGCCGGCTGCAACCGCTTTCTTGACGTTTTCCCTTACCTGTTCGTCCGAGTAGTTAAACCAACCGATGGAAGTATCGTAACCTGGATAACCGGATTCTATTACCCCTTCCCGATCTAAGCGACTACTCTGGTTGTCCGTCAACAGGGCAAGAGCATCCTCTCTGGTAAGTACTTCTTCGAGATAACCAAGATCCAAAGTGTTGACGATTTGTTCAGGCGATAAATCCAGCAGTAAACGCCATAGGGGAACCCCACGGACTTTCGCCCACAAATCATAACAGGCATTGGTTATCGAAGCTAAGGCCAAATGAACCATGCCCTTGTGCGGCCCCAGCCAACGGTATTGAGGATGATCAGCCATTTGCCGGAAGGTGACTCCAAACTGAGACATCAGTTCTTCGATGTCACAACCGACCAGCGAACGCGCCATCCCTTCGATGAGTGAGCAGATCTCCTTATTTCCCGCCCCAATGGTAAATACAATTCCGGTTCCGTTCACCTTTCCATCGGTATGCAAATGAGTCACTGCATAAGAATACACAGGGTCGGTGTGTATGGAGTCTGTTCCATCACCCTCCTTAAGGGGGAACTCTTTAACAGAAGTCGTAATCTTGGTAATGGCATTCATGTTTTAATCCTTGGCCGGGCCGTATCGGTATCGTTTATACAGCGGAACGGAAAGTAAGGCGATTGAAGAAATTACAAAAATCAAGGAAACCGGCCGTTGAATCAAGGGCAGGAAACTTCCATGCGAAGCCATCAAGCCCATCTGCAGATTTTCCTCTGCGATCGGGGCCAGAATAAATCCGATCACAAATGGAGCCAGGGGTATTTTCATCCGCTCAAACCCAAACCCAAGAAAGCCGAAGAAAAGCATGGTCCACACATCAAACATGCGAGTGGAGAGCGCAAAGGATCCGATGATGCAAAAAACAAGGATCACCGGCATCAGCAAACTTCGCGGCATCGACGCCAGTCGTGCAATATACCGCACCGCTACCAACATGAAGAGAAACATGAACACGTTGGACACAAACATGGTGCTCATAATCGTGTATACCATTTCGGGATTCTGTTGAAACAGCAGCGGTCCTGGTTGCAGTCCATGAATAAGCAGTCCACCCAGTAAGATGGCATCAATAACGCTTCCAGGAATGCCCAGAGAAATTAAGGGAATGAGTGATCCTCCGATCGTGGCATTGTTTGCCGACTCAGAGGCAACAATGCCGACCTCAGAGCCTTTACCAAATTTTACTATCTCCTCAGCGCTGGCCATGGACTTTGCGGCACTGTAGGCAGAGACCGAACCGATGTTGGCACCTATTCCGGGCAGGATTCCAATCCAGGTTCCAATCACAGAGGATCGAATCAAATTAACCGCCTGATCCTTCCAGTCTTTTAAACTGAACAACATGTCACGCGTTCGCTTGAGCGGAATGATGGTAACCTTTTCGTCGAGCCGACTGAGATCGGAAATGATCTGACTGATGGCGAACATGCCGATGAGCACCGGAAGTAATTTCAGGCCGCCATTGAGTTCCTCAAAACCAAAGGTCAGCCGCAATGTCCCAGTTGCCTGGTCAATACCTGGCAAGGAGGCGAGCACACCCAGTGAAGCCGATAAGAATGCCCGACTCATTGACTTGCCCCCGATAGAGGCGATGAGCACCAGAGCCAGTAACACAAGCGCGAAAAAGTCGAATGGTCCGAGCTTCGTCGAATAGCGGGCGATCGGCCCGGAGAGCGAAATCAAAAATAACCACGAAATAGAACCTCCAACAAAAGAGGCCGTAATCCCCAATCCAAGCGCACGATCCGGCCGACCAGCCATAGCCATGGGGTAGCCATCCAAAGTCGTCATGATGGAAGCCGGCGTACCAGGCATGCGTAACAACGTCGCTGTAATCAGCCCTCCACTAACCGCTCCCACATACATGCTGATGAGCAGAATGAAAGCGTTGATAGGATCCATGTTAAACGTAAGAGGCAAGGTCAGGGCTATCAACATGGCACCGGTCAGTCCTGGAATCGCTCCCATAGTAATTCCCAGCACAGTTCCAATCACCACCAGAAGAATTCCTTGGGTACTAAACAGGTAGACAGATGCT
>JAQBYJ010000135.1 GCA_027622555.1 Verrucomicrobiota bacterium | reverse complement strand
AGCCTGAACTACGAACCAAAAAAAAGAAAACCTTCCTTCCGGAAGGCTTTTCGAACAGGGTCTAGCTACTTGGAAGATGTCGCTCAAATCTAGGTACAAAGGCGCATGAATCTATGAGGATAAGTTAGCATGTTACCCATTTTAGACTTCTCAGCATTTCTTAAAAGTCCCTTTAGTACTGAGGGAAAAGAGTTTTCCAGGAACCTGGTTGAAACAAGTCGTGACTCGGGATTTTTCTTCCTGACTGGTCACGGAATTCCTGAACAACAAAGTAACGACCTGCTGACCGTTGCCCAGGAATTTTTTAAATTGCCTGAACAGGAGCGGCAAAAAATAGCCATCGTAAATTCACCTCACTTTCGCGGCTATACGGTGTTGGGTGACGAGCGCACCAATGGGAAAAGTGATTGGCGTGATCAGATTGATATAGGACCGGAAGAACCGGCCGTCGCCGTGGAAGAAAACGACCCCATTTGGTTGCACTTAAAGGGCCCCAACCAGTGGCCATCGAGCATACCGGAAATGCCTGTCACAGTAAATGCGTGGGCAAAGGAAATGGAATCGGTTTCGATGGAATTGTTTCGCGCGTTGGCGATGGGACTGGGTAAAGACTACCATTATTTTGACGATACCATGTCACCGGACCCTTATTCTCGAATAAAAATTTCGCGCTATCCGGGGCAGCCGGTTGGACCGGACTCCAAACAAGGATTGGGCCTACATCACGACTCGGGATTATTCACCTTTATTCTTCAAAATGAGGTCGTCGGGTTGCAGGTGGAACGCCATGGCGAGTTAATTGACGTTACTCCAGTTCCCGGTGCATTCATTGTTAATCTGGGTGAGATGTTTCAAGCTGCGACCAACGGATTTCTTAAAGCGACCAAGCACCAGGTCAAAAGCCCACCCCCTGGTCAGGAAAGAATATCAATCGCCTACTTTATGAATCCTCGACTGGACGCGGTGTTTAATCCGATTCCCTTGCCAGATAATTTTGCAGCATTGGCTTCGGGGGGACAGAATTCCGATCCGAATGACCCGATTTACTCAACCTACGGTGAAAACGTAATGAAGATTCGGATGCGTTCGCATCCCGATGTGGTGGCCGAACACTATCAAAACAAAAACTGACTATTACATTGTCCCGAGTCACTCACAAAGGTACGCAATATCCATTCCACAAGGGCGACAAAAGGGATATTTAACAACCTGAATCTCTCCTTGGTCGGTAGTCCCATTTCAATCAGGAGAGGATTAAAATGAGTCTGCTCCTTAATGATTAACAACGTGAAAGTGAGAGTAATTCCGAAGAAGCAAAGACCAAACCCGCATTCAAATATTGAGCAATAAGGTTTATTTCCTGTCTTGACCCCTTTGCTTGTCCCCTATGGTTTTGGCCTAGTTTTGAAATATTGAAGGAGGCGAATAGGCCGCTTCAGCCTTCGAAACGAAACTTCAATCACAATTGAATAGATATTAAAATGGCTTATACACCTAGCAAAGATTACAAGCGCCGTGAACGTGAACAAAAGAAGCGCGATAAGAAGATTGAACGCGATGCAGCCAAAGCTGCGAAGCTTGAAGAGGAGGAGAGATTGAAGGTTGCTCGGCAGATTGCGAGTAAGCACAAGGCCAAAGATCATTAGGGGTTTCCATCTGTAATTCGCTCAAACTTGTCTCCCTCAAGGGTCCACAGTTTCATGAGCATGAAATGCCGCATCTCGACTAATTGTTCTTGGTGAGGTGGATCCTATGACAGGTTGTTGATTTCATCTGGATCCTTCTGAAAATCGAACAATACTTATCTGCCATCCAGGCAGGTCCGCTGACATATTAGTCGTCAGAGGTGGTCTTGGGAGGCCGTCCTTGATGTTTTAGGTACCGTTCCTTTAAAGAGGGAAAAAAGTCAAACGGCCCGGCTTTTACGAAGAAGGGTAGGGAAGTCAGTAAGTATAAAATCCTTTGCCAGTTTTTCGTCCCAGCCAACCCGCTGCCACGTAACGGCGAAGAAGTACGGGCGGACGATATTTAGAATCTCCGAATTCCCGATGATAAACCTCGCAAATGGACAGCAGGGTATCGAGACCGACAAAATCAGCAAGTGTCAGCGGACCCATTGGATGTCCCAAACCTAATTTAACGGCGTTGTCTATGTCTTCTTTGGTGGCGATTCCTTCCTCGAATGCGAAGATAGCTTCCACCAGGAGCGGAACAAGAATACGGTTAACAACGAATCCCGGAGTGTCTTTGGCCTGCACTACCGTTTTTCCAAACTGCTCTCCTAACCGGGTGACCGTTTCCACCGTTTTGTCATTTGTGGCGATACCTCGAATGACTTCCACCAGTTTCATGGCAGGCACCGGATTGAAGAAATGCATGCCTACCACCCGTTCCGGTTGCTTCGTGGCAGCCGCAATATTTGTGATGGAAATGGATGAGGTGTTGCTCGCCAACACGGTCGTTGGCGGACAAATCGAATCCAGTTGCGTGAACAAAGCGCATTTGAGGGGCTCTTGTTCGCTTATCGCTTCAATAACAACGTCAAGCCTGGCAAAGTCGTTGAGCTCGGAGGTGGTTTGAATGCGGGCCAGGATCACATCGACCTCTTCTTTGAGCAAACCCCGCTCATTGGCTCGCACCAATCCTTTCTCGATCTTGCTTAAAGCGCCTTGCAGGGCCTCAGCTTGCTGGTCTGTAATCAAAACTCTAAATCCAGACTGAGCCGCAACTTGCGCAATGCCTGCTCCCATTAGTCCAGTGCCGATAACTCCAATTTCTTCCACAGTTAATCCTTTTATTTAATTTGCTGATCTAATCCTTCGGTTTTTCCCTAACTGTGAAGGTCAATCGGTTTATAGCCGCCTTTGGATTTGAAGTAGAAAAAGAGGATCAGGTAACAGGCGAGCATGAAACCGGGCAGAATGGCCACCTTGGCAAAGCTTCCTTTTTTACTGGCTTTCTGAATCGCACTCAGTTGTTCCTGGCCGCTTGCCCCAAGGGCAGCTGCGGCCTCCAGGTTCAGACTTGGAACTTCACCAAAAATGGTCTGTCGTCCGTCGCCATTGATCTGTTCGTAAATGGCCGGAGCGTTAGATGATAGTTGTGCATCAACTTCGCGATCCTGGAGAACGCCCATGAAGGGAGCGCCAATGATTCCCATGCCCAGTACCCCAACTGCGGATACCCCGTTCAAAGTAAGAGCACCTCCTTTGGGAAATTGCTCAGATACCATTCCCAGCGTTGTTGACCAGAGAAAGGTTTTACCAATGGCGTAAACCGTTGCTGCGATAACGACTACGAACGCGGCTGCTTTGGATAGGAACATTAAGCCAACGATTGCAATCGCTGCACTGAGAACCAATAACCCAATGGGAGAAAACTTGTGGACGATCGGACCGGCGTAAAAGCGCATGATCGTCATAATGGTCGATACGTAAATAAAGACCCAGGTCGCGCCTTTGGGGGATAGCTCCGCTCCCAAGAGGTCGGGCATCCATGAGTCGGTACCCAATTCGGTGGTAGCCAGTGGACCCATGGTTAGGAGAATCAAAAGGAACATCCAGTTACCTGGTCCACGCGTATAGAGGCCAGCCAGTACCGCAACCACGGCTGCGACTCCTACAGGAACGGTCCAGTTGAGTTGGACGCCGGCTATTTGTGCGACACCCATGGTCATGAGCCAGCCGATGATAAAAAATCCAATCGCACCTACTTCACCCAGCATATCCCGATAGGGAATACCTGCGGCAACCCGTTCATTGGGTGGAAACTTACAGGGAAGAATAAGAATGGTGTAGATGATTACGGGTATGAAACACATACCGTATTTGAGCTGCCAGTCCAAGCCGCCCAGTAAAACTGTAAAAAGTGCGCCAAGAGCCATTCCTGCCGGCCAGCCAGCATGGAGTATGTTTAACCACTTTGCTTTATTTTCGCGGAAGACTGTTGCTACAACAGGATTGATAAACGCTTCGACAATCCCATTGGCTATCGCGACCAGGAACGTCGCCCAATAGAGGCTGGTAAACCCGGTTGCGAAAATTGTTAGCAATAGAGAGGCGACGTGGCAGACGATGGCGATCACTGCTGCGGTTTTGTAGCCGATCTTATCTATGATCAGGCTAAAGATGACGATACTGATCGCGAAGGGCCACAAGCCGACTCCCAGGATCGTGCCTTTCTGGGCTTCCGATAAATCGAATTTTACCGCCAGGTCTCCGATCACGTTGGCGCGGACGCCAAACACAAACGAGGTTGCGACCAAGGCTACAAAACACGCCCAGAAAATCTGTTTCTTGGTGCGTTCATCCAGTGGGGTATTACTTGAGATAACTGTCATAGGTTTTTTCTTCAGGTTGCGATGCGGATTGTCGGGAGTAAACTTCTCATGGCAACTCTTTCCTTAGGTTGAGTTCTCTTTCCAGGCGGGATTCATTAAATCGTTATTTTTGGATTCCTCAAAAAAAATAAATCTTTCGAGATCTGAGATTTGAACTGTTTCAAATTATTTTGGCTTTTTAAAACTACGGTGATCGGCATTTTGCAAATTGATATTTCTGCGTTCCCTAAACTCCAGGATAAATTAGCAGTTTATCAAAACCTAAACCTCTAATAAGCTCTAACATGCAAACGAAACCATTCTATCGTCTTAGCTGCGCTTTTCTTGCTTGCGCCCTTCTAGGAACGCAAATTCATGCTCAACAAGAAAGCGAGGAAGAAGAACTCTATGAACTGAGTCCTTTTACCGTTCAAGGAGAGGACAGCCAGGGATACTCGGCGACCTCAACCTTGGCCGGAACCCGTATCAAAACCAGTCTTCGCGACGTTGGGTCCGCCATAACGGTCCTTACCCGGGAGATTTTTGACGATACCGGGGCTACAGATGCAGGCACCGTATTGGCCTACTCGACAAACACCGAGGTGAGTGGTCCTCAGGGAAACTTTGGTAATCCGGATTTTTCCGGAGATAGGGCCAATCCATCCGCGCAACAGAGAAGTCCCCAGGATTCGCAGCGTGTCCGCGGACTTGCCCAGGCGACTCTTACCCGCGGTTATTTTTTAACCGACATTCCTTTCGATGATTATAACACCGACCGTGTAACGATTAACCGCGGACCGAATTCTCTTTTATTCGGTATCGGGACTCCGGGGGGTATTATTAACAATGGATTAAGGCTGGCCACTCTGAGTGAGAGCTTTGGGTCTATTGGAGTTCGTATTGGTGAGAGAAGCAGTCACCGCGAGACTTTGGATGTGAACCAGGTGATCATCGAAGACCGCGTTGCCGTCCGCATTGCCTTTTTAAACGAGACCACGAACTACCAGCAACGTCCGACCTATGAAGATGATCAACGCTTCTACATCGCCTTTGAAGCGACGCTGGCCAAAAACGAGAATTCCGATGTGTTTGGCCGGACCATACTGCGCGGCAATTTCGAAGACGGCGAGATCGATGGATCTCCACCCAGCATTCTTCCTCCAGTAGAAGGTATTTCCAACTGGTTTTCTTTGCCTGATCGCGGGACTTACCAGGCAATTACAGGTACCACTTTACCAGCCTATATCGACAATGGAACCTGGTCTCCCAAGTTGATCGTGGATTCTAGCAAGGGTCGCCCCTTTGCCAGTTACCCAGCGCCAGTGGGTGATTACCTTTCTATCCAGCTTCCAATCGTTTACCAAACACCGACCTCCCAGGTTGCCAGCGTCGGTTTGGCCAGTAATTCTAATATAGCCGGTGTTATGGGCCGGGTTATCTGGAGACCTGCCACCAGTGGTGGCCGGGTTCGTTACGACACGATTGGTTCGCGTTCTTTGGTTAACACCGGCACGCTTCCGGGATTCAGAGGTTCCACCATCAACGACACTCAAGTTCTGGATAACCGCAAATTGAGTCTCTTTGGAAATCTTAATCATACGAATCAGGAGTTTAGTGCCAATAACCTGGCCTTGGAACAATCCTTCTTCAATGGCAAGGCCGGTATCGAATTGGCCTATGACAAACAGAGGCACAACAATTACGCGAAACTCCCTTTCGACCAGGATACCGCTGGCAATGGGGGCGCACTTGACTTGTGGGTGGACATGAATTCTCACCTCTCCAACGGCGAGGCGAATCCGAACGTAGGTAAAGTAGCCATCAGAACTCGTGGTAGCCCACGTCGCTACAACCAGGTAGACCGCGAAGCCAAACGTGCAACCGCGTTTGTTGATTTCGACCTTACCCAAAGAGACGGTTGGACCAGTTGGTTGGGACGCCATGTTTTTACCGGTTTGTATAATGAGCAGGAAATTGAACACAACCGCCGTGACCGGGCTTCTACCTGGACGGATGCATCTCCTGCCACCGATGTTGCTAACATCCTATTTGCGAACAAAACCCAAGGTCGTATTTTTGTGCCTGGTGTTTACTACCTGACCGATTCTTTGCTGGATTCTTCCATCCAGAGTTTCAGTGATGTTCGTTTTACCCAGGCAGTCACCTCGCCGACTCCTATGGCGGGCGAAGTCTATCGGATGAGTTACAACATTCCACGGACGCCGCAACTGATAACAAACGCCGATGGCCAGATCGGATTTATTGATGACTTCCAGATTGAAGATACACTTTGGATCGGAAACCGCACCATGCAAAATATTGAGTCACAGGCTGTGAGCTGGCAAAGCTACTTCTGGGATGGAAACATCGTAGGGCTGCTCGGCTGGCGTAAAGACAAGTCAGACAACTTCGAGTTGGCCAGCCCGACTACCGTTCGTCTTCCGAATGGTGAGGTGGATGAAGCTTCGCTGATTCTGGGGGACAAACCCAGTCTTTCGGTTGAAGGGGAAACTATCACAAAAAGCATTTTGGCTCACATGCCGTTTGAATTGCCTGGCGGCACGGAAATCAGTTTCCACTACAATGAATCGGAAAATTTTGCTCCCAGTGGTGTGCGCCGCGATGCGCTCAATACCGTACTACCTAATCCAACAGGTACGACAGAGGAATACGGAGTCACCTTCGAGTTCCTGGATCGCAGACTTTCGGCTCGTTTGAACTGGTATGAGACCACCAGCGATTACTCCACAGCAGACGTCGGAGGTGCCAGCGGCGGGGCGAGTTACTGGATTGGTATCATGGGCGGATTCTGGCACACCGATGCTGAATTGTCGGGATTTCCCATTGAGCAGGCCACCAGTAAGTTCAACAGTTACCAGGAAGTATACGACGCCATTGAAAGCATCATTCCTCCGGAACTCTGGAAAGTGTACAACATTCAGTTAGGACCTTCAGGCTCCACCATTGAAAGCATTAAAGGACTTTCTGCCACCGAGTCGTTTATTTCAGAAGGCGTTGAGCTCGAGCTTGCCGGAGCCATTAACGATAACTGGAACGTGTTTCTAAATATTTCCAAGCAGGAGTCCACGCGGTCCAATATTGCGAATGCTGCCTTCGAACTTGCCCAGACTATTGCCGAGAAAGCCAAAGCTGCAAATCTTTGGGATCTCAAACAGTCTCCTTCTGTGGGCGATGCCGTGACGGGTGGAGTAGCCTTCACCAACAATACACTTATCCCGCTGGCTGGTGCCAAGACGAGAGAGAACACCGTGGCGCTTGAACAACGGAAATGGCGGGCAAACTTAATCACCACCTATAATTTCAATGATCGTGGGGACTGGTTGAGCGGTATCGGTTTGGGAGGAGCACTTCGCTGGCAGGATGCAGCGGCAACCGGATACGAATTGGATATTAATTCAGACGGGCTTCAAGTGCCCGATTTGAACAACCCGTTCTTCGGCCCCGCAGAATTGAATGGCGACCTATGGGTCAATTACAGGTGTAAATTAATGGATGGTAAGATCGATTGGAAAATCCAGCTGAACATTCGCAACTTGATCGGCGATCAGGATATGGTCCCTGTGGTTACCAATCCGGATGGGATTGTGGCGGTAACGAGAAACCCTCCTTCGAAAGAGGTCTTCTTATCAAATACCTTTAGTTTCTAATACACAGAATTGAGCTTATTAGTGAGTTTTAGTTTGTAGTTCATTGGGTGGTTTCCGAAGGGGTTCGGAAACCACCGAGAAGTCAAAAAGGCGACTCACGAATTTTCGTGGTCGCCTTGGCTTTTAATGTAGTCGTTTAAAAATCGGCGTTCCTGATTTGGAATAATAAATGCCGTCTTTGAGGAGAAGTTGGGTTACCGTTTTGCCACTTCGAAATATACGGTAGGATTTATGCCGTAAATATCCTGGGAGCGAAAGCCCAGCTTGGCATCCTAAGAACCGAACTAAATCAACCAGGCGTTCGTAATTGCTTCGAATCGCGGCGTAAAGCCGCTCCTACAGTTTAAGCGAGAATCTTCTACTATCTGTTGTGAAACAACTGACTCAATGCTTCCAGCTTTTCATCACTCAAATAGGCGTAACGATTAATCCATAGTCGGTTTTTGGATGCGGCTAAGACAGCGCCTGCCCGTTTCTGGAAATCTTTCACCGGACCGTAGGCGTGAGCAATCGGCCAGACCGGCGTATCGCCTGCCCAGGATTCAACTTGTGTTTGACGCCGGGTAAATGACTCCAGGTCGACGAGATGGTTTTCGTCGCGTTGTGGGTATTCGAACTGATCGGAGCTGGCTGGAGTAGGAGAGTAAGCGTCGAAGCCCTTTACCAGGCATTCGGCGAGTAAGGATTTTGAAAGCTCTGGGTTTTTCTCCGTCAAAGAGTCAGCGTAATTCCGCAACATCATCGACCAGTGCATGGTGTAGTACTTACAACTGATCGCATCCACGGTTTTCGCGGCTTCGGCATAATTGAACCCACTTAGGTGATTCCAAGGTGGGGGAAAAGCACTCGGGAAAAGTATTTTGTTTTCTCCAACCGCCGATTTGAATCGTGCCAGAAGATTGGATACGAGGGCAGTTTTAAGTTCCAGCCAGGGTTTGACTCCTGGCCACTGGTCGAAAAAGGAATCGGGTGAACTTAGGAAACGCTCCATCGCAGATTGATCCAGTTGTTCGGTCAGGAAGGTGTACAAGCTCCCGACCGACTTTCTCATGGATTCGAAATCAATTCCTCGTGACTCAGCGAATGCTTTGGCATGGTCGCCGAAGTCAAGGAAGGTGGATTCCAGGAAGTAGGGTGGATACTCGGGCCAGTCACAACGTATACCATCTATGTCCGGATACTGCGTCATCAGATCGCGGATGAGTGCTTCTCCGTAGTGGATAATATGCGGGCTTGCGAGCGAACCGTTTTTATCGAGTCGTTTGGTCGGAATAGATCCATCGGGAAGACGTGCGCGATCGTCATCGACCGGTCCACCAAATTGAACGCGCAGTCCAGGAGGAATCGCTGCCTGGATTTGAAAATAGACTTTCACCCCACGAGCGTGTGCTGCCTGAATAAAACGATCGATCACCGCGCCTTCACGGCGAGTCAGGTCGGTGGTTTTCTGAGGTTGGTAACGGAGGCCCTTGTAGAGCTCCAGGTTCGGTTCGAAACTGGGTGTCGTATTGACCCAAACTTCATTCTTTCCCCAGAGTGGTCGTTCGAGAAGGCGGGCCAGGCCCTTGTCGGAATCGGCGGGCGGTTCTCGCTCTCCTCCCTGTCCCCCGGGGCACTCTTCCATGAGATAAGGCGAAGTGGATACGGCTGTTAACGGGAGGCGTTCAAGCAATCGATCGAGAAGCGCTTCTGGGCCCTCGCTCTGAATGTATTCCGGGAGTATGGTGATACCGAGCATCGTTAGCTATGTGACGTCTAGAAGGTTTGGATAAGGATCTGTTGGGATACCAGTCCGTTTGTCTCCGATGGACTTTTTTGTAGGAGCGGGTTTATCCCGCGATTGCTCGGTGCAGCCTCAACACTATCGGGGGATAACCCCCCTCCTACAGTTTGGTGAAATTGTGTAATTGTTATTTCTAAATACATACTCGATGTCGCGAATGGCGTTTATGTTTAGCCGATAAACTTGAAATAGAATCCGAGCAGTCCGGTGAAGAGAAGAAATACGCCGGAAATTATTAGTGCAGAAAACAAGGTACCGTGCATCTGGAATGTTTTGGGTAGGTTGCGTCTGTCTGCCCATGCCACTCCAAGGCACCATGCGCCACAGCCCGTTGTTCCACCCAGTAAGGCTGGTATAGCTACAATCGTTATCGGGTTGGAAAGCGTTTTAACGATGAGTCCCAGCCAGATCACGCTGATCCCGATGATCGAGGTGCTCAGGATGATCCACTTTTTGAGTCGATCGACGGTTATAGGGTTAGCGGTTTTCTGAAAAGGAAGGATTCCTTCATAAATGCTTTTGGTCCAGACGTCGAAGGTCGCAAACAGTGTTCCACCAATCGCCGCGATAATTCCAATCCGGTAGAGGATTAAAAGATAGGGGCTTAGCGCAGTGAGGAATTTCTCCTGATGCGTGAGCAAGTCGAATTGATCAGGAACCAGGTGAGCCTCATGAAGAATAACCGCACCGAGGACCATGAAGGCGGAAGAAAAAATGAATATAGCGAGAAACGATCCACCTACGTCGATCTTGATAGCGCGTAACCAGTCTCGGCCGTTTGTCTGATTTTCTTCACTCTCATCAATCGGTGGAAAACCGTCTTTTGTAGAGTGGTCGTAAACTTCTTGTTCTGCGAACAATCCCCATTTCTTGTCTCTTAAAAACCCAAAGTAACCGATGTAGGCGGGCAGGCCGCCTCCGATAATTCCGATGTAGGTTACCAGCTCGATCCAGGGAGCTTTCTTGGCTATGTTCGGGTAGGAGGTATGTATCCATTCCTGATAGCTTGGAATGACCGGAACCACCATGCCTTTTATTAAAGCGATTGGATCGGGTTGACAGGCAATGGCCGCGATTACAATACACACCAGCAAAACCGCAACTATGACAATTTGAGTGATTTCCAAACGCTTATACGTTTGATTCCAACTGAATGCGGCCGCGACCAGCACAAGACCGGTAGCCCAGGCACGCGTGGAAAAATCGGACGATTCACCCTGGCCCAGCATCCAGGAAATAATCGACCCAACGGATATAGAAAGTGCCGCGAGCAGGAACGGTAGGCAAACCGCTGTCATCAGGAGTAGCACAATGGGAAACCAACCGCGTGGACCGGGCAGTTGCATCCAACTCTGCATAGGATGCTCACCAGAGATCATCATATACCTAGAGGAGGAATAGAGCTGAATGGCTTTCAGGATCAGGCCGATTGTGAAACACCACAAAATGGCATAGCCAAATATCGCGCCTCCGCGGGAAGCAAAAATAGTTTCACCGGTGCCGATAGAAACAGAGGCAATAATGATCCCGGGCCCGAGAAATCCGATGGATTTCCACCATCCCTTGCCAGTTAATTGACTTGGGGGCTTGGGGAAACGAATGGGAAACATTGAAAAGAAGATTGAAGTCGGTGTTTGGAAGGACTGTCAGATGTCGGGTTGGTTTTACTGAGTGTCCTGGTAGGTGTGGTAAGCTTAGCTGGGTGGATCCGAAAGAACTGAACCTTTGCGAGAGTCATCATTAAATGCGATACCTTATAAGCGAAATATTATTATTTGAAACAGTTCAATAATGTTTCAGGATTCCTGGATAAACACCCCTAACACCATTTGTAATGAATCCCCCCAGTCGTATTCGGCTTAAAGATATCGCGAAGGAAGCTGGCCTGAGTGTATCGGCGGTTTCCATGGCATTGAAGAATGATGCTTCGATGTCTCCCAAAACCATTGAGCGCGTAAAACTATTAGCCAGGAAAATGGGCTATACACCCGATCCGGCGTTATCAGCCTTGTCTGCTTACCGCAGCAAGTTGCGTATTAAGAATCAATTTTCGGTCATTGGGCTGGTAACCAATTGGAACAAGCGGGACAGCTGGTCGGGTAAAGCGAACCAGAAGGAGGTCATTCGAGGGGCTGAAGAAAGAGCTCTCCAATTAGGTTATTCGCTTCAACCATTCTGGGCGCGGGAAGATGGGGTTTCGCCGAAACGTTTTAGTCAGATTCTCCGGGCGAGAGGCATTCGAGGACTTATTTTGGCCCCGTTTGAAAACAACGACGACATACTGGATCTCGAATGGAAACATTTCTCAGTGGTGACAATCAGTCGACCCTCTCAATACACTTTGTTTCACCATGTCGTACAAAATCACTACATGGACATGTTGAAGTGTTGGGAGAAGTTATCCGAGCGCGGGTACAGTCGTGTTGGACTGGTGGTGCAAAAGGAGATCGACGTTCGATGGAGTAACCAATGGGACGCTGCGCATATCTTTTCTCAACAGCAATCAGGTAAACCTGAAGATGCGATCCCAATACTCAGGGTAGAAGGTGATGATGACCTCGAAGCTATTCGATCGTGGTTATGCGCCCATCGACCTGAAGTGGTCATTAGTCGCTGCCATCATTTTCTTGAAGCTGTCAGACTGGAAGGACTTCGCATCCCTGAAGATATTGCCTATATCAGTCTGAATGTGAATGAGGACATTGAAAATTCCACCGGTATCCGTCACCGTAGAGACATGTTAGGTGCCATGGCAGTGGATGTGTTAAACAGTCTTCTTCAGAGAAATCATAAAGGCCCCGACGACGTTTCACTAGGAACCCAAGTCGATGGCATTTGGGTGGAAGGGAACACGCTGCCTTCCAGGCTTGAAGTTTTCTGAATCGGAATGAGAACCTATTGTCGTCAAAGTGGGTGCTATCGAAATCTTGAGGAGGATGGGAAATTGTAAATCGGAGATTAGTTTATTGAATCGCAACTGGGTTTATTCCCCGCTGCTTGCGACGCGCTGGCATTTGCGATGTATGTGTCGTTCCTCGGTACATCCAACCCCGAAGCCCGTAGGGTTGGATTGCCATGATGCCCGGCTGCTGTCTCCCGCAGTCGACTACCGAGGAGTGCAACGACGACACCTCAACGAACGAAGAGAGAATAACAAGTCGAGGGCTTGCCCGGGGGTGGCAATTCAAGGGTGAAGATATTCATATAGGAAGTTGTTAGGTAGGAGCAACTTTAGTCGCGACAGGTGGTTCTTCGCTATTTTTAGTGGAATGAACAAATAAATTGTTTGAAGGTGAGGACCTATGAGTCCTGAA
>JAQBYJ010000134.1 GCA_027622555.1 Verrucomicrobiota bacterium | reverse complement strand
TGTTGTATTGATTCTTTTTCATGAGCCCCAAGAAATACATTCCTGCTTTTGTTTTTTGCTTAGCTGTTGGATTAACAACGCAGTTTGCGGGTGGCGCTGAAAGTGCACGACCAAATGTCATCTTGATTTTTGCGGATGATCTTAGACCTGGCATTTTGGGTTGCTACGGGCGGTACTGCTTGCTTTGTAATTTTAGTTTCGATCCTTCCTGGTTTTGGTGCTTGCGAGAATGAGGCCGTAAACTAACTCAGGATTGTGGAGAAGGGAGCTTTTTTTCTGGCCTTGGCCGTCTACTATATTCTTATGAATCTTTTTCCTGGAAAAGGAAACGAACCCATGATGACTGAACCCACTCTCCCCGCTTACGATCACACGCCCACGCCTCATTCAGGTCCTTCGTATGAAGAAACTTTAGCACTGCGAAAGCAGTACCTGAATCCCGGTTTATTTCTCTACTACAAAAAACCAATCATGGTCGTGGAGGGCTCCATGCAGTATGTTTACGACGAGACGGGTAAACGCTACCTGGATGCATTTGGTGGAATAGTCACGGTGAGTGTAGGGCACGCCCATCCTGAAGTGGCCCAGGCTTCCAATGAGCAGATGAATAAAATTTCCCACGCTCCAACCATTTATCTTAACAATGTTATTGCTGAGTATGCGGAGAAACTTGCATCCAAAATGCCAGGCGACCTCAAGGTTTGCTATTTTGTAAACTCGGGTTCGGAAGCCAATGATCTGGCCTTGTTGATGGCTCGGTTATACACGGGAAACTACGATGTGCTAGCCCTTCGAAATGCCTATCATGGTGGAGTCGCATCGACGATGGGCCTGACTTCCCACAGTTCATGGAAGTTTAATTACCCACACTCAGCTGGCATTCATCATGCCAAAAATGCAGATCCCTACCGCGGACCTTGGGGGCATGAGGATCCAGATGCCGGCATTAAATACGCTGCGGAAATTAAAGAACTTATTCGCTACGGAACTCCGGGAAATGTTGCCGCATTTTTTGCCGAATCGATACAAGGAGTAGGTGGAGTGGTTGTTTTTCCAGACGGTTATTTAAAGGAAGTATACCGTATTGTTAGAGAGGCTGGGGGAGTGTGCATTGCCGATGAAGTTCAGTCCGGGTTTGGCCGAACCGGCGAGGCGTTTTGGGGATTTGAAACGCAGGGTGTGATTCCGGATATTGTGACGATGGCCAAAAGCATTGGTAACGGTGCCTCCCTTGCAGCCGTGGTTACGACTCCCGATATCGCCGCAACATTGCAGCAACGCATTCATTTCAATACTTTTGGGGGTAACCCTGTTTCGTGTACAGTTGGTAAAACGGTTCTCGACATAATAGAACGCGACAAGCTACAGGAGCGTTGCGCGATTCTCGGAGATCGCTTGTTGGTTGGTCTTCGCAATCTGATGGAAAAGCATACGGTCATTGGTGACGTTCGTGGAAAGGGACTTATGATTGGTATCGAATTGGTGATCGACCGGCAATCGAAGGAGCCAGCTTCAGCACGAACCGCCGCTGTTTTCGAGAAAGCTCGAGAGCTGGGTGCGCTTATCGGCAAGGGCGGATTGGACGGAAATATTATTCGGATCGCTCCGCCCATGTGTATCCATGAAGCAGACATCGATTTCCTTCTCGAGGTGCTGGATTTATCTTTCGAACAAACTGCTGACGACTAGGATTTCATTAAACGCGAACCCACGCATTTCTAGTCTATCTTTTTGGCTACTTCGCAGCGTCAACCTCGGCCAGGGCTTCCGGAAAAATTTCTGCGAAAGCATTTCGCTCCTCAGGAGTACCTACAGTGACGCGAATGCATCGGTCGAGTGGAGGAGTGCCAGGTTTGCGAACGAATACACCCTTGGTCGCCAGTGTTTCGAGAACGGCTTGAGCGCGAGGTTGAGTGTTGCAATCAATGGTAACAAAATTGGTGGCAGAAGGGAGCGTTTTCAAGCCCAGGTTATGAGCAAGGGCTTCATAGTCTCTGCGGCCGGTCTCGACTTCTTGCACAACGCTTTTGACGAAATCAGGATCTTGTAGTGAGGCGAGTGCACCCGTTTGAGCAACCAGGTTCACGTTGAAGTGCAGGCGGACTTTGTTGAAGGCGGTTATGATTTCTGGATCAGCCAGAGCATAACCTACACGAGCTCCGGCCATGCCATGCGCCTTGGAGAAGGTTCGCATCAAAATAATGCGCGGGTCGAGATCTTGAATCGGAAAGGCGACTCCTTCAGGTGCAAATTCAATGTAGGCTTCATCCAGTATGACTACGCAATCTTGTGGGAGTGTTTCGAAAAACGAATTTAGATCGGACGCGCTGTGCCAAGTGCCTGCAGGGTTATCCGGGTTCGAGAGGTAGACCATTTTGGCGTTTACCCGATTCACGGCTTCGGCCAAGGCTTCCAGGTCGTTCAGACCATTGTGCAGATAGGATATGGTATGACTTTTGCCACCAACGCCGACTACATGAAAATGAAAGGTAGGGTATGAACCTAATGAAGATACCGTGATGTCATCCGGTCCAATAAAAGCACGAACAGCCAAGCCTAGAAGGTCGTCGATTCCCGCACCCACGCTTATGTGGTTCATTGTGACTTTGAAATGCTCGGCCAGTGCTTCCCGCAGATCATGGTTTTCCGGATCATTGTAATGGGAGATTCGTCCAAGGACCTGGGTCATGACCTCGTGAGCCTTTGACGAAATACCAAAAGCGCTTTCATTGGCACCAACGCGAACTTTTATAGGGACCCCTGTTTTTCGTTCAATAGCCTCTGGAGCGACAAAGGGGATAGTGGCAGGAAGCGAATCTACAATGGACGTGAATGGTAACGACATGAGTACGAGTAGTTAGGTCGGTTCCTTTTTCTGAGCAATGGAAAATTAATTTCAAAATGGAAGAGAGAGCAGCGAATAGGTCTACCAGAGTATTTTTCTAAACATGACGAAAAAGAAGTATCCTCAAGCGATCAGCTCTCGAATAACCCTGGCGTCTTTGATCCCGGTTAGGCGCTGGTCCAGGCCCTGGAAGGGATAGTTTAAGTTCTTGTGTTTAAAGCCTAATAAATGGAGCAGGGTTGCATGGTAGTCTTGCATCGGAACGGGATTAACCGCTGCACTGTAGCCGACTTCGTCCGTTTCACCATAGGACATCCCTGGTTTTACGCCACCCCCGGCCATCCAGGCAGTAAAAGCTCCGGGGTTATGATCACGACCTATAAGTTCCATTTCGCGGCCGCCTCGGTTTTCACGCATGGGCGTGCGACCGAATTCGCCGCTCCAGACTACGAGGGTATCCTTCAGAAGTCCGCGTTGTTTGAGGTCGGTCAGTAGCGCCGCAATGGGCTTGTCCGTTTGAAGACATTTATCCTTAAAGCCCCCGTTTAGAGCTTCGTCCATACCAGCGCCGTGTGAATCCCATCCCCAGTCGAAAAGTTGAACATAACGCACGTCCCGTTCTATAAGTCTGCGTGCCAGCAGGCAATTATTGGCAAAGTTCTCTTTACCTGGTTCCGTGCCGTACAGTTCGTGGATGTGGGCCGGCTCTTTCGAGATGTCCATGGCATCGGGCACTTCCATCTGCATGCGGAATGCCATTTCATACTGGGCGATGCGGGTCAGCGTTTCTGGATCACCAAAATCTTCATGGGTTTGTTGATTCAGGGATTTTAGCGTATCGAGAGTGGATCGGCGAATATCGCGAGATATGCCTTCCGGATTAGAAACATTTAAAACCGGATCTCCGTGTGAGCGGCATTGCACGCCTTGGTAGACGGAGGGAAGAAAACCGGAACTCCAAAGAGCTTTTCCTACCCGAGGTTGGCGACCGCCGGAAAGTAAAACAACGAATCCTGGAAGATCAGAATTCTCGGTACCCAAACCCCAGGTAACCCAGGAGCCAATAGAAGGATAACCAATGCGGGCCTGCCCCGAGTGAACCATGAGCTGAGCCGGGCCATGATTAAACTGATCCGTTTGGAGCGTTTTTATGAAACTCACATCATCTACGACTTTGGCAAAATGTGGTAAGCGGTCTGAAACCCATGCGCCTGACTTGCCGTGCTGTTGGAACGGATACTGAGGCCCCAGCATGTTGGGTGTCCCTTGGATGAAGGCGAAATTTTTACCTTCAAGAAAGGATTGTGGGCACGCTTGACCATCGAGTCGCTGAAGATCGGGTTTGTAGTCAAAGAGTTCCAACTGGCTCGGCGCTCCAATCATGTGCAGATAAATAACCCGCTTGGCGGTGCCAGGAAAATGTGGCGGGAGAGCATTGAGCGGGTTTGAAGCATCGTGCTGCGGGAGGCCGTGAGTCTCTTGAGCGGCACCTAATTGGTTTGCCAAAAACAGGGCTCCTAATCCGGTGGTGCAGCGGGTGAGAAATTGACGACGCGTTTCGCGTTCAAGAGTTCGAAGGCGAGTTTCGTTGAGTAAAGATTCAAGGTTCATCGCAGTTCAATAGGTAAGCGTTTCATCGAGATTGAGAAGGACTTGTGCGACCACGGTTCCTGCCTGTTCCGGGGATTGGTCTTTTACCTTTTTATAAAGCTGTTCCAGTTCCTTCAGACTATCTTCATCTGCTGGCCGACCAGTGACAAGGCGATGTGCTTGGGTAAACAGATCTTCGGATGGGAAGGGAAGTTCCGATTCGAACTGTTGTCCCAGTGCTTTCGCGCAATCGACGAAAGTTTCTTCGTTTAAGGTTACCAGAGCTTGTAAGGGAGTATTTGAAGTTAGACGACGCGGGGTACAAAACTCGCGGGACGGTGCATCGAAAGTGGCAAACGTGGGAAACGGAATACTTCGCTTGATGTAGGTGTAAATGGAGCGACGGTAACGGTCTTCGTCTCCTGGTTGAGCTGTTATCCATAAGTCTTTACTAAGGAAAGGCTGCCATACGCCGTCAGGCAAAGGTGGGTGGACCGGTGGTCCTCCGAGTTTGCTTGAGAGAAGTCCGCTCACTGCTAAAGCCTGATCTCTCATCATTTCTGCAGAGAGCCGCAGGCGTGGTCCACGAGCCAAGAGGCGATTGTCGGGATCGCGCTCCACCAGCGAGGGTGTCACACGAGATGATTGTTGGAAGGCATGGCTAAGGACTATTTCACGCAAAATCGCTTTCACACTCCAATCATAGTCCTTTTGAAAACGTGTGGCCAGGTAATCGAGTAATTCCGGGTGAGTGGGCTTATCGCCTGAGGAACCGAAGTCTTCAAGGGTGGGAACGATTCCGACTCCGAAGAGCTGTTGCCAAAGTCGATTGACGAAAACTCGCGCCGTGAGCGGGTGTTTATCCGAAACCCACCAGCGTGCCATCTCGAGTCGATCGGGGGAATCTGTCGCCGAGGCTGATTTGGTGAGTGTCGCAGGTAATCCTGCGACTACCAATTCGCCTTTCTCCATCGCATTGCCTCTTTCAAAAACATGGGTTGGTCTTGATAATAATTTCGGGCGATCCTGCATGATCGGAACCGTGGTGCCCGGCATGTCAGAAAGTTTGCACAAGGTGTTTTCTAACTCCTGTCTCATGGCATAAGCATCGGATTCTTTCGTTTCCAATTGGGTCCAACGTACATCCGAACTGCTGGCTAAATGCCCACGCTTAATTGCCATGGGATGACTACCATGCCCCGTCTTGTTACAATGGATATGAAGTGCAAGGTGGGAGTTCTCCTTTAAAGTGATAGGTGACTTGGGAACCAAAATTAATTGACGGGCATGATGGATACGAGAATCAGCACCCCAGTTTTTTCCATTTGGATAGATGGTTTGTAACGGATCAGTCGGTATCCAGGGGACATCAGGCACACTCAATCTGAAGGTTACGGGGATCTTTTCTCCTCCTTCATTTACCACCCAGGCCTCCAGATCATCTACCAGGAATCCCCATTCAGAATTGTGAACCGCTGTCTCGGGGTTATGGGGCAATACTGTCAGCTTTAATGCGGTCAACGGTTGGCCAGCGAGGTCTTCGGCTGGGACCTCTATGAGTGTGTGGGTTTTGGTTTCCACCGTGCCGATGGTGTGAAACTCGGTGTGTGTTGGTTTTTCAATGACTACATATTGGGTGCTATTGTCAGACTTAACCGAAATCGTTTTCAGGTTATTCCATTCGGTTGTATCTCGTAAACGGGTACCTGGTTCCCATATTGCTTTTTTAAGGCTCAGGATATGTTTGCGCAATTCGGTGGCTTCACCGTAACGGTCGGGTTCGTCAGGGACTTTCACTAAAGGTGCATCGTCCTCCAAATCGGAATCCGCTGAATTATTGTAGAAATCCATAAAGCGGTAATACTCAACATTTCTCAAAGGGTCGTAAGGATGGTCGTGACACTGAGCACAGCCGAACGTGATTGAACCCCAGGTCTGCCAGGTAGTGTTGATCCGATCGATTACTGCTTCGACGCGGAATTGTTCGTCATCGGTGCCGCCTTCATCGTTGGTTTGAGTATTTCGTTGGCAGGCGGTGGCGACGAGGTCGTCGACGGTGGGTTGGGGGAGCAGGTCCCCAGCCAGTTGTTTAATGGTAAACTGATCGAATGGGAGATCGTCGTTGAATGCTTTAACCACCCAGTCGCGATAGGCCCAAATCGTACGTCTCTGATCCTGACCTAATCCACCCGAGTCCGCATAGCGAACAAGATCCAGCCACATGGTAGCCCAACGCTCGCCAAATGAAGGCTCACGCAAGAGGTCATCGACGATTTTTTCTAAAGCCTTTTTTGGATCTTTAGCAAAGGCAGTTTCAAAGGTGTCGAGATCGGCAAGCGACGGCGGTAATCCTGTCAGACCGAGACTAAGCCGTCGAAGAAGACGTCCCGCATCTTCGGTTGGACTTGGTTCGAGGCCTTCTTGCTCCAATCGCTTTAAAAGAAAATGATCTATGGCACCTTTCGCCTGATCGTCAAAAACGGTTGCAGGAACGGGGGGCTTGGTAGGTGTCTCAAAAGCCCAGTGCCCACTCCACTTGGCACCCTGTTCGATCCATTGCTTGATCAGGCCGACCTGATCTTCGGAAAGCGCTTTGTGATCTTCAGGAGGCGGCATGTGATCCTCCTCGTCGTCGGTCGTCACACGGAAGTACATTTCGGAGTCCTCTAAATTACCCGGTGTAACCACCGTATATCCTGATTTACCTTCGAAATTGATGACGCTTTCTTCGTAGATGAACGATAGATTGCTCGCTGCTTTCACTCCACCATGACACTCAATGCAGTTCTCATTTAGAATTGGTTGAATATCCCGAGCGAAATCAATCTCGGCATATGCATTATTACCCAGAACAGACAAACTGAGAACAATGGTGAGCGGCTTGATATGGGGACGAAATCTCATGAACTCTGCCAACCTATAAGGTCAACATTCCATGTCAAAGCGGATTGATAGTTGGTCTTAAGTTTTACTTTCGGGTTTACGGGAAGGCCAGGTAAGCGAATTTCTTAATCCTTTAGTCGGTTGTCTTCCCTTCAGAACAGCTTCATTTGGCTCACTCCGGGAGGAATGAAATGCTCCGTACTTAACTGCACAGGTTGTTCTTTAAACCCGGCTTTTATACAACCCAGTTGATACAGGTGCTTTATTTCTTCCGACCATGGGCCTTGCCCGCGAAAACGTTCTCCAAATTGGTTGGTATTCAATCGTCCGCCGCGAAAACTTTTTAACCGATCTATGATGCGGTCTTTCTTATCGGGCAGCTCGCGCTCCAGCCACTCACGAAACACATCCGCTACAGCTCCAGGTAAACGCAAGGGGACGTAATGAACCCACCGCGCTCCCACATCATGGGCGGCCTGGATGATAGCGGGAATCTCGGTATCGTTAAGTCCAAGAATGACAGGCCCTATCATCACTCCTGCAGGGACACCTGCTTTGTTGAGTTTCTGCACTGTATCCAATCGTTGACGAGGGCTTGACGTGCGTGGCTCCATCTTGCGCGCCAACTCTGAGTCGAGTGTCGTTACAGATAGGGTGACTTGAATACAGTTCCACTTGGCCAGGTCGCTCAACAGATCTATGTCACGCAACACTCCAGCGTTTTTAGTAATGATCATAACCGGATTGCGGCACCTTAGCAGGACTTTCAGGCATTGGCGGGTGATGCCTAATTCTTTTTCCAAAGGTTGGTAAGGATCAGTTACTCCACTCATTGAAAGTGGCTTGGGTTCCCATCGGGGGTTGGCCAATTCGGCTTCCAGTAAACGGGCTGCATCCCGTTTAACCAGGATCCGGCTTTCAAAATCAAGACCGGCGGAATAACCCAGGAATTCATGCGTTGGGCGGGCGTAACAATAGGCGCAACCATGTTCACAACCCCGGTAAGGATTCAGGCTGACATCGAAGGGAATGTCGGGACTTTGATTGCGGCTAATGATGCTCACGGCATGATCGTCGATGACCTGAGTTTTGACGGAAGTAAGCCCTCCGAGCTCTTCCTCATCTGGTTCGTAGCTTTCCGAAGCAAAACGATTGGCAGGATTGGAAGCAGCTGAACGGCCCCGGATGGATGTTGGAATCTTCGACATATAATAAGTGAACATGCGTTCACTTTTCTGGGCGTCAACGAATTCTTTGGGCAGACCATCAATTTTTGGGCAATTTTTTTCGGTGAGTGTCCCCTTAGCCTCTTCCCTGTCTGCCTGACCTCGTATGTTGTTCTCCATTTACACAAAAGAACTTGGACCGTCCCCCTTTTTTTTGTTGGACCGTCCCCCTTTTTTTTGGTCACACTTTTTTTGGTTTCCTGCGTTCCATTGAATATTTTAATGTGGATTCAGTCACCGTTAGCGTCTATTGTTTCGCTTTTCACCCTGGATTGGTAATGAATCGTCTAGCCGTAATCAGCAGTTTCGTCTTTGGAGGTTTTCTAACAGCGAACGCAGAAACTCAACCGCACCTTGACCAAGCGGATCGTTGGGTAGAGACTCGAAACGGCTACACCGTGGAATACTCGGAAGGGCAAGAAGCGTATGTGGCGGCGGCTTTTGAGGAAATGGAAAAATGGGCGGAATCTGTGGATGAAAAGTTGAACGAACTGGGTGGCATTGATGAAGCACTAGATCCTCTCATTCTGGAAAAATTGCGATCCAGACGGGACGCGCTATTGGCAAGTATCGCTGTTGCGATTGGAATCGAAGAACCCACCGCAACCATGGGAACAGTCTATGACAAAACCCTGCAGCTCATTGAGCTGATCGGAATCTTTAAAAAAAACCTCCGTGAGAATTCGGTTAATCCAATCGCTCCCCGACAGTGTGTGGTGTGGGACAATCTTTTGTTGAAGGAGAAGCTGAAGGCAGGTGAAGCAATTGCTCCGTTCACCTACGATCCCGGGGAAGACAAATTCAATTACGGGTTCAGCTTCAAAGCAACGTCGACCGAGGCTCCGGTATTGGCAATTCTTCTTACTGAGGAAACTGAAGGTGTTCCTCCCAATGAAGTGGTTCGCAAATGGATCTCTTCTGTGTTTGGGAGCGTTATCGAATTTATGGACGAATTTCCGCAGCGCATGGGTCCAGATCAGGGAGCGCTCTGCATGCACTTTGTTATTCATGAAGCCGCTGAAGTCGGTTTGGGTCTATCGTACATGCGTAGCCGCGACCGCAGATCAGCTTTGGATGGCATGGCCGAGTATGTCAGTTGGAAAGTCGCCCGGGATCTGGATGGCGTGGAGGCCGCCAACCAGGTTTATCCTGTGGCATCGCAACTTCGAAGGCATGCCCATCTGCAAGCGGATGTGGATCTGGTGAATTGGATCGCTTCAGAATATGAGAAGAAAGAGGGCTTTAAGTATAAGACGAAAAATCATCGGCGAGCTCACTATGATTTCTCATCGTTGGCATTTTTTCTGTTGGCCCAGAGGTATGGTGATACCGCGTTGTCGGAGATATGGAAAGAAACCGGAAAAACATCGATCAAGAAGGCCTCGCTTTCCACCGTGAACGATGCCTGCAAAAAAGTGACGGGTCGGGAATTATTTGACTTTTACGGAGAAGTAGAAACCAGGCCGTTGGACGATATACTTTCCGAATTGGAGATTCTGAATTCGATGCCTCCATCGATTCCGGAACCTGAGTTCATCGAATTTACAATCGATGAAATTCCTATCCGTTACGATCAGCGTATCGGTATCTCCAAAGGCTTTTTGAACGAGGAAATTTCAACGCTTAAAGCTAAATTGAAACAATCGCTGGTTAAAGACAGATTGGCTGACGAGCTAAAGAATACTGAAAGGCTGGATGAAGTGCATCGATTGATTTGGCTCTTGAGTCGCGGCAGGACGGTACCTCGACCCAACGTGACAAAATACATCGAAAAATTGTATCAGATCGACCTCAGCAAATTGAATCCGGAACTGGTGTTTAGCGGCCTCGAGATTTGGGATTATGAGGATACCTTTACGGCGATGCGGGCAGGCAAAAACTTTAATGCCATTTCATTTGGAGAGCCCTATGGAACGATAGTGGCACCGCCCCACCTGCCTCTGGTCCTAAAGCGGGAGAGTCTCCGGTTCAGAAAATGGTATATACCGGTCCAAGGACCGGACTATGACACGATTGCAATTCAATCCTCTTTGAATGATCTCGCTGATAAGTTTGACCGGGTCATGGAAGAATCCTCCAGGAGAGTGGTTGCCAATTACATCATCCAATTGGCCTTGGCGGTTTCCAAACGAAACTTCAGCTATATTGGCAACGACCAGCGATGGTTTCATGAAGGCTTTGCATTGTATGTGTGTTTCATGACTTTGGGGAAGTTGATCGGCGATGAAGAGAACCAACAATTTTGGGATAAATATTTTTCCATCGAAGGAGGCAAAAGCGTCTCCGAGGAAGCATTTTTTACCTGGGATGAAGAAAAAGTTCCGGTTTCCCAGCTCAAGGCTTTTTCGCAAAGAAATTTTCTTCGACTCCGTTCCAAACATGGCCATGAAAAGGTGACGGAGTGGTTTGACGCACTGGATGCAAGCAAATCTGAAATCAAAGCCGGCGAGAAAACGGCCAGGTCAGTTCTGGAAGCGACCCTGGGTGAATCGATGGTGAATTTGATGGGGGCAAAATAAGGAAAAGAGCAAGGGTCTTTACAAGATTCTTGATTAATTGGTATTCCGCCTAAAGCCCCCTTGCTCAAAAACTCCGGTGATCCCTGGTCACAAAGGCGTTGGCTTCCAGGAGGTTTGTGACTTTTCCCTTCTTCGTGTTCCAGTTGATTCTTTGTCCGGGATAGCGGCCAGCGATCACACCCAGGAGAACTCCTTCGACCATCCTTGCTGAGTAATCGAAATTGGCGGCCGGGACAGTTTTGCTTCCGAAAATAGCGTCGATCCATTGACCGTAGTGATTTATTTGGGGACCCAAGTCAGGTTTTACAAGTTTCTCGTAAATGGATTTAGGAAAAAACCGGGGACCGTTAATATGGCCCAGGAGCATACGTCCTTCCTCGCCTACAAACATGGCTCCTTGCTGGGGTAGAGCCTCTCCGTTCGGAAGTTCCAATTCGGGACCCGTGGGCGGGGACATGGCTCCATCGGTCCAGGTCCATTCGAAATCCTTGGTGGTGAGTCGAGTAGGCTTGAATCCGTAGCGCACCTCACATTGCGTCGGCAGGCTGAAGTGGTTTGGTTCCCGGCAGGTGGCTTCGGCCCAAATCGGAGGTTCCAGGCCGAGTGAGTCGAAGGGTGTATCAAAAATATGCACACCCATGTCGCCCAGCGTTCCGCAACCAAAATCCATGATACGACGCCATTCGCCCATATGGTATTTGCCTTCGAGATAGGGGCGCGCTGGAGCGGTTCCCAACCACAGATTCCAGTCGATGTCATGGGGTACCGGATCCTCTCCTGAATAGGGAACGCCGTCATGTCCCCAGTCCTTATGCGACCATACGTAGACCTTGGCGATCTTTCCGATTACTCCATCCCGAATAAATCGTGTGGCCAGCCGATAAGCTTCTCTTGCTTTGTTTTGGATACCCATTTGAGTAACGACCTTTTTCGTTCGCGCCACTTCCATGAGGTGGCGGGCCTCAGAGATATTGTTCGTCAGCGGCTTCTGGGTGTAGACATGTTTGCCGAGCTCCATCGCAGCGAGCGTAGCGGGGTAGTGAGTGTGATCGGGCGTGGAAATCGAAACGGCGTCAATCTTGTTGCCCAGCTCACTCAGCATCTCCCGGTAATCCTGAAATTTCCTCGCAGACGGAAAAGAATATGATTCGCTGTCTCTCTTTCGGTTTCGTCGGCTCTCTCCGTTGAGGTGAATTAAATCAATGTCGCAAAGGCCAATTACTACCGTGCGAGGGTCGGCAGCAATCTGTGTGAGGTCGGTCCATCCTTTTCCTCCTGTACCGATGTGTGCGGTGCAAAGCTTGCTGTTGGGAGAATTTGAAAGAAGACCGGAAGGTAGGATATAAAACCCGGCGAGAGCCGAGTTGGCTTTGATGAAATTCCGTCGTGATAGTTTTCGGGGCATGCTTTTCATAGGGTAGTGTTCGAGGCTGGATGAATTTCACGAAGTAGACAAGCAAATGGGTTCTAGGGTCTTTCTGCAGGATTTCTACCTGTTTAATTCTGATCAGCTAAAGGCGAAGAGACGAAACAGACATTAGAGGATGATAAATCGCATCGGAAATTTATACCCATTACTAACCAAATTGTCTTCAATCGGAAACCACCTTTGCCAGCGGATAATCGTGTGATGCATAATTTCCGAGCGTCGCATTGGAATTTGCCATGGCTCGAATCAACAGGGAGGTCTGGGCTTTTTTGAAATCCCCTTCTGCAAACGCCGCGAGGGCTCCTCGTTGCAAACCCCGTCCAAAGGAAAACGTGAGGTTCCAGGGCAAAGGTTCATTTAGTGCGTTCAAAGTATTCAAATACTGAGTGATGTCCTTGTCACCAATTCCGCCAGATAAAAAAGCTAGCCCAGGCACTTCAGCGGGCACGCAATCTCTCATGACCTTAATCGTCGCGCGGGCGACTTCGATAGGTGGCTTTTTCAAATCGTCGTTTCCAGGAACAACGATGTTCGGTTTTAGGACTGTGCCGGGAAGGTAAACTTTTTTTCTATCTAGACCCTGTTCGAAAAGCCTTCCGGAAGGAAGGTTTTCTTTTTTTTGGTTCGTAGTTCAGGC
>JAQBYJ010000133.1 GCA_027622555.1 Verrucomicrobiota bacterium | reverse complement strand
CGTGCATGCAGGAAAAATCCCAGCATGATCTAGGTATCCCATTCCAAATGCTCGTCAATCACCGTGCCAAATAAAAATACCGTGCAGGTTTCCGGGGCTTGAAACAATTGAGCTTGAGCAAGAATCTTTGCTCCGGCAGGGGAGAGGTCGAGCCAGATCAACGTGCCCTGATCGCCGATACATAGAAACGCTCCATCCACCCGGAGCAAACTGGCCCGTCCCAGACGAGCATCCCGAAGTTTGATTCCGTCTCTCCATAACTCGCGGCCGGATTTGATTTCGTAGCAGACCATCTCGGTGCCACCGGTGCCAACCACACCATAAAGATATCCATCATGCGCCACCGGTGTGGTGAATTGGCTGCCGAAACGCTCCGCTTTCCAGCGAAGTTTGGCCGAGCCGTCCGGAGAGAAATCCACCAGGGCTCCGCCTTCCGTGTATCCCTCCGTTATGAAGACGGAGTTCCCTATCACGACTGGAGAGGCGGCATTGACAGAGGTATACATGTTTGCCCGCCAGGGAAAAGCCGCTTCCAGAACTCCCGATTCCGGATCGATACTCAGCAATCCTCCCGCCGCGGGACGGAGCATTCCACCCGCAAATACCAGAACCCGTTGTTTGCCGTTCAATGTGGCAGGGACCGGTGAGGCGTAGCTGGACTGCCAGTCGTGTTTCGTGCTCCACAGCAACTTACCTGTGCGTTTGTCGAAGCTGCCTACGCAAAACTGGCCACCGACATTGACAATGAGTTGGTCGCCATAAACCAGCGGACAACTGCCACGCCCAAAAAAGAGGGGAGCGGGTCCGTACTCCTGATCCAGGTTCTTTTTCCAAACCACTGCACCGGTTTTCAGATTGAAGCAATGCAGATCACTCCGCACGCCGACCGTAAATACCAGATCTCCGTCGATCACCGGTCCGGAGCGTGGAGCATCGGAGATCCCGTAGTTCGAACTCAGCCGAACCGGGTATTCGAACTTCCAATATCGTTTGCCGGTTTCTGGCTGGAGACATTCAACCACTTCCTGTCCGTCCATCGCATGGATCATGACAAGGTAATCACCGGAAACTACCGCAGGCGCGTGTCCGGTTCCGCGTTTGACTTCCCAAACTACCTTCGGGCCGGAGGTGGGCCAAGATTTGAGTAGATGGGTTTCCTTGGAGTGCAGATCGTGGCGCGGTCCGAGGAAACGGGGCCAGTCTTCAGTGGTGGCCTCTGGAGAAAGCGGTTTCGGTGGTGCGTGGAAGGTGAGCCGGTAAAAAGTCTCCGGCACCGCTGTTGCGATATTTGCGGTAAGAAGAATGAGAAAGAGTAGGGCAGCAGATTTCACAGTGAATTATAGCGCTATGAAACTCCAGTAATTATGAGGGTCAATAAGGAATCGAACACCTCAATGATACTAAAACAGCAGTGCCTTATAAGTAGTTCCTCGAAACTACCCTGTTATTAAGATTGGCCTTATTAGTCTTGGCCAAAATCTCGGTTTTTTCCGAGACGAAAACCCGAATAGAGAAGTTAGCCCTTCTTAACGCTGATTGCGCAGGGGCCTTTTTGACCTTCGCCGATTTCGAATTCAACAACGTCGCCTTCGTTTAAGGCGTAGCCATCTGTTTCGGAATGGTGGACAAACAAATCTTTTCCACCGTCATTCGGTTGAATGAAACCGAATCCTTTATCTTCATTAAACCACTTTATTGTACCCTTAGCCATGTTCTTACTTTCTTGTGTTGATTTTTTATCGCTTCGAAATGGCAGAGTTTATGATTGTAAGTCAGAAAATGCGCTTACCAAGCTAGAATGAGAAGACACAGGGCCACTCGTTTGGATTAATTGCAATGAAAAATGCCTAAACTTAACATCAAAGAGATCCTTATTGCCCGGCACGGCGAGCTTCTCGTCATCAATAAACCTTCGGGATGGCCGACCAGTGGTCGTTCTTTGAAGGATGACGACTGTGTTCAATATCATCTAATGGAGCATTTTGGCACGATGGTTTGGGCTGTTCATCAATTGGACGCGGACACGAGCGGTCTTTGCCTCTTCGTTTTGAGCAAGTCGCTGGTTACAAAACTAAAAACGTTATGGATACATCCTGCTATGGTGAAGGAATACTATGCCATCGTTTACGGTGAGCCGGGCTGGGATCAGATCGATGAGCGTTCGCCGATCGGTAGTGTAGGGGAGGGCCGATTGGGTATTCATCCAAAAGGCAAATCAGCTCACACTCGTTTCACTGTGATAGATCGCTCTAACGGTTACAGCCTCATTCGAGCTCAACTTCAAACTGGGCGGATCCATCAGATCCGGATCCACCTTTCGCACCTGGGACATCCGCTGGTCGGGGAGGAGTGGTATCGGAATTCTCCCTGCCTTCTACATCCCAGACAGGCCCTTCACGCCCACCGCCTAAAGTTTCCAGTCAATGAGGTCCTCCCTATCCATTGCCTCACGGCACCGATAGCGTCCGATCTTGTCGAACTAGCGGAGCGCCTGGGGCTAAGGACGAATCTCATCCACACCTGAGTTGGAGATTAATTATGGTCCGATTCGATAATCTGGCTCGAATCCGCATCAGGATCTGTGTAGGAACCCGTATAGACTTCGCCCGTGCTAATCGGTTCAGGATCCATTGCTTCTCCGGGAATGCGGGCAATCGTTTCCAACACAATCGGAATAGCCTGGGCCGCGATGCGTTGCACGCTTTCCTGCATGTCCTTAAAGTTAAACGGCCGTACGCCAACTGCCGGGTTCGCAATGGAACAAATCGTCGCCCAACGGATGCCCAATTGCCGGGCGTATTCCGTGCAGGTCCCAACGTTCAGGCTTGTAATTTCACCTCCCAAAATCCGCATGGCACGGACCTCTGCAGCCGTTTCAAAACGACCGGGGTTATTTTGAAAAAAAGTACCGTATTCCCACAGTTTCCCGGAGTATCCGGGTTGCGCTTTCCGCGCTTCTTCAATCAAAAGCCCGCGAAGTGAAGGACTGAATGGTATCGCAAAATTCGGAAAAATTCCCGGACGCTCAATCCCGGCATAGTCGAGAATGTTTTGAGGCCTTTGGTTTTCCATCACCATGAAATCGTCGATGATCACCAAATCGTCGTAGTCGTAATCAGTGCGAATCGCCCCCGAGCTGGCACCTCCCAGCGCGTGTGTCACACCCGCCTTGTAAAGCGAATACCAGGTCCGCACATGGACGTTTCCGTCATTTTCTCCAGGCACCTTGGTTTCAAAACCGTACATGCGCACATAATAAAAGGGAACTCCCTTATAGCTCATCTTATACATTTTTGGACCCAGACCAAAGGGTGTTTCGATTTGAATAAATCCATCTTCCTCGACCAGGCCTTGGCCAAATTTTTCCGGAACACCAAAGGAGGTGCCACCGACAACGGCGATGTAAATGCTTCCTTCCCCGGCTGCGCTACCCGTGTAGAAGCATGCAGAAAAAAGAGTGAGAGTAAGGATCAGTCGTAAGAGAAGTGTTTTCGTCATGATAGTAAGAATTTCAACGGCAGGCGATTGAGCAGCTACCATCAAACCGAGCTCCAGTAATAGGGTCAATGATCTAAAGAAAGCCTTTACGCTTCTTCTTGTAGGGCAAAGAGACGTGCCCGGTCCTCGGAAGAAAAGGTGGCTGAGAGTTGGATTTGATTTCCTCCCTGCAGGACGTTTTCGTCGTAAAGCTTTTCTCCCTGAGTTCCCCGGATGAGAGGAAATTCCACCGACGTGGATATTACCTGCGCAACTTTGTATCCTTCTCGGAAAGCCAAGTAGGTTAACCAGATATCGTCAGCTTTTGGACAATTGTTTTTAAAGGCTTTTTCGCGTGCCTTGACAGATTTGAGGAATTCAGGCGGGTAAATAACTCCATGTACTGCGGTGATGAAATTTAAGTGACTGGGCTCAGAAGTTGTAGCTATGTCCCAAATACGGTAGGGTTCGAAATGATATCGGTTCAGCCGCATGCGACGCGCCCTGAAGCAGTGAATAATCGATGGATTTTTTTGATGCGCTTCAACCAGTGTTTCCAACCAATGGGGTGGATAAAATACATCATCATCCGCGGTCACCAAAGGTTCGGTAAATTGCGTTTCAGCTTCAATATAGGGATAATACTTGGTGTGAGGTCCCAGGTCTTTGGTAAGCTTTATTTCCAGTCCACGAACTGCCAGACGTTGTAGGGTAGGTGGCAGAGATTGGTTTGCTTCGGTGTCTGATAGCCAGAGTATGATCTTCCTAGGTTTGAGAGTCCCCAGGGCGATCGATTCTATTGCCAAATGCGCAAAATGAATTCGTACCGAATGGGTCGTTAGCGATACCACAGGTCCTGAGGGATCGAGAATGGACTCTTTGGAGTTCACATTAATTCGATGAAGCCGTATCTTTGTTAACTTGGGGCCGATTCTGCTCAAGATATCAGGCACTCGTACTGTTATTGGTGGGAGTTCCTCACACAGGCGTCTGGTAAGCGTCCACTTCCGTTTCAGCACGTCCGATTTTCTTCGAACCAAGTCGGAATTCCTTTCCTGACACAGTTCATTCAGTTGATCGACATCGACTGGTTCGGACATGGCTTCGAGGGTAGTGAGATCATGGAATTCGAGCATACCGAACTTATGAGTAGTTACCATCACCTCAGTGCTATGGTCTATATGAATGCCTTTTATTCCTCCCTCTCTCGCATCGTAACGGCCGGTGTAAAAGGTGTCGTTATTCATCATACAAACGGAAAAAGAAGGATCCTTACTACCGCGCCAGCCATCGATTGGTTTCTGGTAAACTGTCAGGTAGGGGCTTGCGGCATCGACAGTGTAGAGGTTTCCCTTTTTGTCAAAATGTACACCGTGAGGACAGACGGTACCTCGAAGCCGGGCGACAGGTTCAGTCTTTCTATTGAGCTCGGAATTATTTTTAAATATCAAAACTTCACCATGAACATGGTTGCTAATGGCTAGCCATTCATGGTCCGGACTGACGTCGATGCCGTCGGGAATCTTCAGTTCATTTTCAATCAAAATCCCCTCGTTAACAATTTTCAGAGACTCTCCCAGAATAATTCTATGTGAGGTAACAAAATTCCATTGGTCGCTGCATACAATGATCCGGTATTGGTTCTCTCCCATCTCATAGCTGACCACGGATCCCGGGGTCTTTACTTTTGCGCGTAGATAACCTTCGCCATTTATGATTCCAAGTGGCTGCAAGTGTACTTCTTTCGGAGAGCTTTTCAAATCAGGAATTCTGAAAAGGCAAACGTTGCCTTCTCTGTTACACACAGCCACGTGATCATTGCCCAGGAAGGCCAAGCCATGGGGGTCGTTGAGACTTTCCGAGTTAATCGAAATAAAGTCAGAAATCTGGATGCTCACCGATTCAGATTTCCGGGTGATCCGAATCGAAAACACAAAAATCTGATTAATCGAAAATCCGGCAATCCCCAAACGAGACCCATCTTGAGACAAAGAAATATCCTCAGTCCGAAATACCTCTTCCAGGGCGGCTTTAACGGAATCAGAAATGTGAAAAGTGATCATGGGAAGGTTGAAGAAGTAACTAACGAAATTAGAACGCCAAATAGAAATAAAGATGACCTGAGAGTTGTAAGGCGAAAAATTCTACAGACTCGACAGCCTACGAAAATAAAATCACGGATACTCTTTTATGCAACGAACAGATTGAATCCTTAACGACAGTTATCAAGCGTGGAATCAACATGCCCTGGAAAACCACACAGTCGTTCGTCAGATCACCCTTGGTACTTTGGGAGTCTCATTAATGGAAGCCGCATGAATCGGCGCCTTTTTTCTTGTTTAGTGCTGTTGCCGTAGAGGTTGAGGCTCGGTAGGTGTTAAATATTCGGATTAAAGATCCTGTGTGGACATTTCTGAAAGAATCTGCATTTGTTAACAACGTGATTTCTCGTCGTCAGTTTTTTAAAGCCAGCACTGCCTCGGTTGGATTTATTTTAGCACAACAAAATAACCTTTTAGCCCAGTCCAACACTCACCTGCCCATCTACAAAGCGGTCAAATGGACCATGATTAAAGGGGACTACTCGGTCTTGGAAAAGTTTGAGCTATCCAAAGATGTGGGGTTTGACGGAATCTCGTTGATGGCACCAGGATGGGTGGATGTGCATGAGGTTCTCAAAGCTCAGGACAAAACTGGTCTTCGTGTTCATAATATCAACGACGGAAACCACTGGAAGGTCAGACTGTCAGATCCCGATCCGGATGTTCGTAAACAGTCGATACAAGATTTTCGTGATACCCTTCAGTTTGCTGCGGACACAGGCGCAGATTCTATTCTGCTGGTTGTAGGAAAGGTCATGGACCCGGTTCATGAAAACCACGCGCAAGTTTGGGAACGATCCACGAAAGCCATATTGGATACGATCCCTTTAGCTTCGAAACTGGGCGTCAGAATTCTTCTGGAAAACGTGGGCAATGGATTTTGCGAAACCCCAGAACTCTGGAATCAATATATCGACCAATTTAATAGCCATTGGGTGGGAGCTTTTTTCGATATCGGTAATCATCATAGCCGAGGAGGTGCTACGAACTGGTTGAGAAAACTGGGTCATCGCATTGTAAAGCTGGATATTAAAGACCACCACTCAGAACGTAAGAAAAACTGCGATTTGTTTGAAGGCGACGTCAATTGGGAGGAAATTCGGCGGGAAATAAACCGGATTAAATTCACCGGATGGGCCACCGCAGAAGTTTCGGGCGGAGAGAAGGATCGCCTGCGGCAAGTGGCCGAACGTATGGACCAGGCTCTGGGGATTCAATAGCTCTTATTAACCGATCTGCTTAAGAAGGCGCGGGATGCCTTCAGTGAAGTAGCGGAAGCGAATTTGATCAACACCTACGTAGTGACGGACCACCGCGCTTCGCCGAGTCCTTCCTTTGTGGGTATCGTAGGTCGGTGGCATCATTTTAGTCAGTCCCCGCCGCGCTGCTAGAATCGCATAATAAGTTTGGGCCGACCAATAGTGATCCATATCGATTCGGCCGTCTAGCCTCATGGTTTCCATAATTTCATCCACTTCCTGAAATGTTTCCAGACTGAATCGTGGAGTGACCATAAAGCCCCCGTTAAACCTATTCGGCATCTCGATCCCGAATACGTCCTGGAACATTTGACGTGGCGCAGAATAGGCGTCTTGAAAATCTTGGCACCACATATATTCCATAGTACTAGATAGAACCGAGCTAATAAACGCATCTGGACTATGAAATGCTAGGACGTCTGAATCGAAGCTGACGATTTTTTGGGCTTCACCGAAAAAATGAGCATCGACGACTTGTGCACTCATCCCGTAATTACAGCGCCAACGATAAAGGTGTTGCGTTGTTCCCTCTAAAACCTCGGTTACACGCCTGTCGGCCTCTTCCTTAGATACTACCACCAGATCAGGAATAACTGCTGACCATTTTTCAATATCATCGTCGGTGAGTGATCCATCACTGTGTACGTAAAGCTTACCCGTTTCTTCGAGAAAACGTAGCAAGCTCCAACTCGCAAAGATCCCCATGGCCGTATCGCGATGTCCACAAAGCATGTGTAACTCCACATCGTTGCCTTTCGATTGCGGCAGTGCAGGGAGTATTGGAACTTTATCCCACAACGCCTTTCGCATATCCGGTACTCGCTTTGCAAATCCCCGGTAGGGAAGGTCTTCAAGAAGAAGATATTTTAAACGTCCAAGCTCTTTTCGCAAATTAATCATAAGTAGATGATAGGAGCTAGCAGCTATTCCTGCTTGTATCAATCTCTACTCTTATTTCGACACCTGCATGAACAATGTTTTTCATCAGCTTCGAAACTGTGTACCAAGATGATTTCTCATGAGTTATCTTGTTAACTGTTTATTTGTTGTCTCCGACCAGTAAACGGAAAGTTTTGGTAGAATCCACAATGACTAATTGTAGGTGTAGTGAAGAATCTATTCCTACGACACTTGCCTCTTGTCATGGAAGTATTCATCAGAAAGATGTATTCTATGCGTCGCTTTGGGGGAGCAGAATCCCAATACACCCTCGCCATAAAGCAGCTTGCCTTTCGATTTTTCAATGGATCGGAAAAACACAATTTTATTTACCACCTTTTCGATGCATAAATACTCCTTGTGCGCTTATGAGAATCGAACCGAGAACGTGATCGGGTTGAAGCTTTTGTGCTTGTCTGTAAACCGACATAATCCGGGCGTGGCTCTTTTCCTCTATTCGGACCACTTTCCACAATCTCTTCGGAAATGGGTGCAGAGCGAAACGCAAAATGTCACTCTGGTCGAACTGAGCTCTGGGCGACCCATGACCTGGGATGTGAAGCCTCAGATACTTCTCGACATGCTTGCGCGGGGGCATCGACGGGTACTGTGGATCGACTCGGATATAATCGTCACTCAAAATATCTCCAAATTTCTGGACGCTATTCCTACCGGAACACTTGGCGTTGGCGAGGAGCAGGGATCCTTCGATCCGCGCCGCGTCTCTTGCTTGGGTATGGAAGTTGGCCGGGAGTTTTCAAGTAAGGTCAACTCATGCCTCATATGCGTCGGAGAGGAACATCGGGCTCTCCTTGAGCGCTGGTCCAACATTATGGAAGGGGAGTTCTTCCAGAAACTCCAAGCACTTCCCGGTGAGCTTCGTCCGGCATATATTGGTAGTGACCAGGATGTACTTTCCGGACTGCTCTGTTCGAAAGCGCCCGAGGGATTTTCAGACCTGCCAACACAGTTTTTTAGCGTCAATGAGGTGATCACTCACGCCGCGGCCGCTTATCGTATCAGGGCTCGGCTTCGACGCTGCATGCGTCCGTTAGTACCCTTTGTTCATACCAACGGTCACAAACCGTGGTATTCTCTAGATGATCAACATCGACGGTTAGAGATGCTTGGCGTCGAACTCTCACTGTACAACCACGCTGCACGGCCGTACGCAAATGCATTGTCCCAAGGAGAACTTCATTGGATAAGTCCGCGGTCTCTAGCTGCCAGGGTATGCAACTTGTTGGTTTTGGGCAACCCTCACTTGAGAGGCGCTTTCCCCATGATCCTTTCGGATGTTGCGCGGGCTTGGCTGAGGGCCAGAGTAAGGTTATAAGACGCGATGGTAATGTATGTAATCCTTTGAATCGCAACTGAGTTCAGCCGCTTGCGGCGTGCTTAATTTTGCGATTCATCGAGCCCCGAAGCCCGACCGTATTCTTCGAAGCCTGAAAGGGGTAGTAGGAAGGGTTGGCTTGCCACCCCGGGGCAAACCAAGGGTGAAGATATTGATTAAAGTGCTTTTCGTTTTACCGGAACGGTCTAGGCTAAGGGGTATGACCGGCTACCATCAAGATTCTCTATTGGCGCAAGCGATTCTGAAGTTGTTCTTCAAGTGACGAGTTATCAAAATTATATCCAAAGTTTTTTATGTCACTTTTGTAGAATTCAGAAACGATTGCGCGGCTTTTATTAGAGTAGAAATCCTTATAATCTAGTTTGTTGACTGTATTGCCTGCATTCTTGTGTTGCAGGAAGACATGCTTGTTCAGATCCAACTTATTTACAACGTAACGAAAATCATTCTGAAGATTTTCAAAGTACCCAAAGAAATTCATATGCAATTTCGGATCACGGGGTATATACAAGAAATCAGATTGTGGCTTAAAGTGTATCCACTTTCTTATGCCAGGTCTTTGTAGCCCATTTTTAACAAAGGTATCAAAGCTTTCATAGGGAGCAATGTGTTTCTCTGCCCATCTTTTGTCTGATTGGTTCATGCCCCCATTCTTGAGAAAATTATAAGCAGAGAAAAGGCGGTCCCAAGGATTTCTGACAAACGTAAATTTGAAATAACGATTAAAATCGGTTTTAGAAAATATTTTTTGGTATTCGATTAAGGTTTTATGTGAACCCGCCAAATTGCCAAACAAGGATTGGCAAACCGATACTCCCGCTGTCTTGGGGATATGTACAAGAATACACTGATGTTGATCGAACGGTTTTAGTGATCGACCGTCTTCTCCAACTACAGTCCTAAGATGTTGCATTTCCTCGAACTGATGACGTTTAACTATCGAAAACAATTTTCGACGCATACTGTAAGGCAATGAATAAAAAATCACTTTTTTGAGCATATATTTTTCGAGTCCTTCTCTCTTCGAATAATAAGTCCTATTCTCAGAAGAGTTCTTGCAGTCAATTAATTCAAATAACCTACGTTAAAGGGGAATCGGGCTTATCCAGGTTTCCTAATCTGTCTTGGTATGCCCGGCATGTAGTTAAACTGATGAGGTAAAAGTCCGCTGCGAATAAATTCGATGTTGGTGAGATATACATTTAAAGTCAAAAGCGAAGCGCAACGCCAAAGGCGTGAGCCGATGTGCCAAGTCAGCACTAAGCCATTCATTGGGTTGGATTGACGAATCTGAGCCAACTAAGATGAAAACACAATCCACTTCGTCAGGATCGGTTTTTCCCTTTACGGACAGTTTATTTACTCACGGCACTCTATTGTTTGCTCTCTCTAAAGGTCGTTGTGTAGCACCAAAGGCTGTATCAACCTTTCACGTCGTAACAGAAAATCAGGTCCTGGTCGCGCAAGTAAAGCTTACCGTTTATAACCACCGGGTGTGACCAGACCTTGCCTTTCGTCCCCTCGCGCAATGTCGTTTCCTTCGGCAACTGGAATTTACCTTTTTCATTGAATCCACGAGGGCTCGCCTCCACGAGATATACCCAGCCTTCATTTTCGTTCATGCAGTAAAGCATCCCGTCGGCCGCGTGCACTGAGCCTTTGGATAACTCGCGGTCCACCTGCTCCATCCAGGCAACTTTTCCTGTCATGAATTCCAGGCACATCAGGTTTCCTTTTTTCTGGTCTGAAAAACCGTAAACATGTCCGCCCACGAGGACCACGCCCCCGTGATGATTGATCATCTCGTTGTTCTGCCAGACGACTTCCGCGCTTCCGTCTTTGATATTCACCAGCTTCGCCCCTGCGTTATATCCCGAGGTCACGAAAACGTGACCGTCACGGTAAACCGGTGTGGGAACGACGGCTGTTCTCCCCTGTGACCATTCGGACGTCCATAACAATTTCCCACTCTCCGCATCGACACCGGCGAGTGTCTTCATGAAGAGTTGCACATACTGTCGCTTGCCATCCACATCCGCGATCACGACCGAGGAATACTCGGCCAGGTCAGTAAGCTCATTCGACTGCCAGAGCGTTGCTCCTGTCTTCTTATTCAACGCCACGATTGCGCCCTTGCTCCCGCCCGGCGTCACGAGCAAGTTGTCGCCGTCCACCGTAGGTGATTCCGAATAACCCCACTTCGACACCTCGCCACCGAAATCTGTTACGAGGTTCCTGCTCCAGATCCGCTTCCCTTCGTCGGCTGTTAGGCATACAATTTCACCCGCCACTCCGAGCGCAAAGACATGCCCGTCGCTCACCGTGGGTGTCGAGCGCGGCCCAGCGCCCCAGCTTGTACGGTATCCGGCCTCCGGGTCCTGCTCGACTTCTACCGACCAGATTTCCTCGCCGGTGTTCGCGTCCAGGCAGATGAGCATCTCCCGGCTGTCTCGCGCGCCGAGCGTGTAGAGTTTTTCGCCCACAACGGCATGGCTGGAGTAGCCTTTTCCGGCATTCTCGTAGGACCAAAGGAGCTTCGGACCGCCCTTCGGCCACGACTTGAGAAGACCCGTGTCCGGCGAGATGTTCGATTGATCAACTCCGCGCCAGCCCGGCCAGTCAGACCCGGTGCCATTTGCCCATGAACTTACTTCGGTGGCCAAGAAGGCCCCTACCATTAAGCTGCCGATTTCGAAGAATGATTTGATTTTCATTGTGCGTATTATTTCAACCAGATTTTGGCCAATGTCTACTTTATCCCGGTAGGGTGATGCTGATTGCAGTTAGTACAGCGTCGCAGCCTCTCACCTGAGCTCAGGACGGGCCGCTGAGGAGAAGGTTCAATGCTGCCGAGTACCTGTTTCTTCCTCCATGGATGTAATGGAATCACATGAAAATACTAAAAAACTAGGTCCGGCCAAGCCAGGCACCTTTTCGATTCCGTTTTCACGGTACCTACCGCTGTCTTTTCCGGCTCCTTTCGCAAACTTAGGAAGGAACCTGGGCAGATCATGGGTAAGTTAAATCATGAAGAATTGGATGGCGCCATCCACAGCTCGGTGAGTTGGGAAGTCGCTGAAACAGAAACGAAAACAACAGACAGAATGAAAACATAAATCAGCGATGGAAATTCTCAGATCAAACCCAGCGGGTTCACTCCCGCCCGGAAGGCCTGACCAGCCACCGGAAGCGAGTCTTGCGTCGTCGGTAGAGATGCCGGCACGAAGCGTAGACAGCGAGTTGCAAAGCCTGGTGATAGAGCCTCGAAAGTTCATGGATCGGTGGAGTCTTCGTGTTTCCAATAGCGGGGACCAAGCGGGCGCACCCAAAGAAAGCCATTGTGGCGACCGGTCTGGTGCGAACGTCCGCCCGGGGTCGGAGAGCGTGGCAGAGCAACATCGGGGTTTGCCGGGAAGATGGGAGAGCCTACCGTTTCCTTGGGAAACAAGCACCGGATCGGACGAACCCGGTTTACCAACGTCCCTGCCGATCGCGCCGGCCTTGCCGCGATCCAAGCGCAAATACGCAAGGTCGCCCAAGGTATCGTATGGCGAGGGAGACCGAGCCACCGAGACGAACGAAGGCAGTCTTAGCCTCTGCATAGTAGCGCTTGAAAACCGGGGAACTCACCCGAAGGACCCGGCGAGTAGCCAAGGCGGAGGCCGGATCATGGACGCTTAGGAGGGAACTACGCATGGACGACAGAGACATGAAAAGCGTATCCACGAAACAACTAAGCATAGCGAACACGGCGAAGAAGTATCGCCACGAGCCGATAACCGTATTGCACCCGAATCTTGATCTGCATTGGCTCTGGGAAGCCAGCCTGCGCGTGCGCAAAAACAGCGCCAGCGGGGTGGACGGCCAGACCTATGCCGAGTACGAAGACGGCAGCTACCGCGCTCCCCCGGTAAAACGGAGATACATCCCGAAGGACGGAGGAGAGAAACGCGGCATCGGCATTCCGACGCTGGAGGACAAGATACTACAGCGGGCCGTGGTGATGCTGTTGGAGCCTATCTACGAAGAAGAGTTTCACGACTTTTCCTTCGGATTCCGCCCCGGAAAATCACCGCACCAAGCCTTGCAGTATATCTACAACCAGAGCTCACAAAAAGGGAGCTCACAAAAAGGGGTCATACCTTGGAGCTCACAAAAAGGGGTCATACCTTGGATCTCGACAAATAGGCTTCCACCTGCTTCCTCACCCAGGTCCC
>JAQBYJ010000132.1 GCA_027622555.1 Verrucomicrobiota bacterium | reverse complement strand
CCCAGCGGCTTTTCGAACAGGGTCTAGTTAGCATTCTTGCTGTGGGCTTTTTGGCCTATCCGAGCATTGCAAATTTGATGCTCAATGCGAGCGAAGACACGGAGATTGCTATGGGTCCAAACAGCTCTGAGCTTGTTGTTTCCATTCCAACCATGGATTGCGCAGCTTGCGCTGTTGGAATTCAGGGAGAATTGAAAAAGATTGAAGGTATCGACAGCGCGCAAATCACCTATGGAAACAAGCAAGCGGTAATCGTTTACAATTCGCAGATCATTGAAGAACAGAAGATATTAGAAGCCATCAAAGCAACCGGCTTCCCTCCTGAGAAATTAAAGGTGGAACAAAGCCATGTCCAATAGTGCAATCATAGAACTGGCATCAACGATCACCTGCCCGAATTGCGGGCATCAAAGCAAAGAGCAGATGCCAACAAATTCCTGTCAGTTCTTCTGGGAATGCCCCAGTTGTGAAACGCTGCTCAAACCCAAAGAAGGTGATTGCTGCGTGTTTTGCTCTTACGGAGACGTTCCTTGTCCTCCCATACAGGAAGCAAACAAAAGCGGAGGCGAAGCTCCTTCGGGCTGTTCCGGATAGCTGATTTCCTCAGCTGAGGTAACACTTTTGGCAAATGAAATCGCGCAGCTCAGTACCGAGCCCGAAGGGCGACAGCGAAGCGAACAACAACCGCAGGGAAAGTTCTAACAGATTCTATTACCCGTTTTTGTTCCAGAATAGGTAAATTCGTCGCAGAAAACAGAATACCTAAAAGTGTTACACAAGTTTTCTCAGTTCCTCTAAAACAGCACAGCGACCGTCCTCGCTAGTTTCGCAAGCCTGTCTAAAAAGCTTGGGTGATTTCGAGAACTTTTCAATTCTCTGACCTTTGAATGCAGTTCACGGATACGCATATTTAAAAGGGCCTGAACGTCGCAACAGGCTTCTTCTGGCCATAGCTTGAGATCAAAAAGCTGCCTGATATCTGACAGCTTAAATCCCCCAAGACCCAAAATGTTTTGCTGAGCCTAATCAGCATTCCTGCATACTTTGCTGGTAGAAATCTGGGGTGAAAAAATAATGTAGGCGAAAATGAGCATCATTATCATAGACAGGGTTGGAATCAAATTGGATGCTTTGCTATCTGGATGGGGATGCTTGTTCTTTAGGGATGTGAAAAACTGGCTGGTGAGTAGCTCCATCTCGTGCTTCAAGTAGGGAAATGGATGTTTTAGCCATGGCTACGGTTTTCGCGTCGATTTTTGGATCTTCTGCGAAAAAGTGATCACTGTTTGGTGCAATCAGAGTGAGGCTATTGGGGATAATAATGTCGGTTAGGGGAGTGAGTCCATCGTTTGGCCCTTGTTTGCTCAGAATCGGGTAATTTTTTTTTGAATACTTGCTCAGCTGACCCGAGAGTGAAAGGCCGACGTAGTTGATTACCAATGTTTCAGGCGGCAAAGTGTACTGCCTAAATCGTCTGCGGCTGGCCTCGGTTCCCATGGAAGCGACAGCTTCCGCACGCCAACCTTTTATAAGCAACAGGATATTCATGAACCAGGATCGCGTAAATTTTTTGTAGTGTTCATACAAGGGACTTCCTTGTATGATACCGCCAAGGTTGATCCAGGCAACCGGAGCAGGTAGTTCTCGATTTTGGATTTCGCCTAAAGCAAGGTAGATAGCCGGGCCTGCAGAACTTGCGCCTGCGATGATGGTTCTTTTTGCATGAGTCGAGGACCGAATGAGTTCTTTTACGATAAGCGAAGCATTCTCCTCCACTGACCCATTGGCATCGATTTTGACAAGGCGGTTTTCGATACCCAATTCTGTGATGAGATGTCTTGGTTGTGCCAAATCCGATCCAGTAAGGTGACCGCTCTCAATGTAATCCCAGCCTGGTACAAAAAGAATCATGTAACGGTTGTATGTATCGGAGATAAGTGCTGAATCCGGATTTCGCAGGTAGTAATTAAAATAGGTTCGGCAGACGGTACTATCAGGGTCATTGGCTACCAAGTCTGAGAGGAAAAGGGCTGCGAAATCTACTGAATGCCGTTCGGAAATTTGAAGAAGCTCATCATGATTAGGCAAGCCACGGTCGAATTTCTTATGATAAAGAATTTCAATTGCGGCATCGAAAGCTGGGTCAGATCTTTTACCTTGGAGATAGTTATTCAGGTAATAGGCAGCTATGGGCGAATCCAACGTGGTACTCACGTCTTCTCCATGAAGTTGCCCGCTGGCTGGATAGCGTAGGGTTGACCGGCATCCAGATAACAATAAACCGGCTGTGATCAGGAATCCGGTATATTTTAGGATTTCCAGTTTGCGTGTCTTAACAATATCCATGAGGTAATCAGGCTTACCCTCTTATTCGACGGAGATTGATGTTATTCCTTTCATCAGTAAAAAAAATCATTTGTAATAACTCAAGCGCGAAGCAGTAACTAAGTTCGCGCTGGATCGTCCGATGTGGCGTTGCTGGCAGCCAAATGCCGGATGTCAGGATTTCCTCCTTTTATCTTAAATCCGTCCCATTTAGGCAACACTTTTGGCAATTCTGTTGCATAAACAACGAGGAGTTCGTCGAAAATTGAGTTAATCACTCATCACCCCTTTTCATCAAGAAAACGAGTGAGTCCAGCATGGTGAAAGAGGCAATTGGGTTTATTATCAACATCAGCCATTGTTGGGCCTTTACCTCATTACCTCCGTTTCTTATCAGACTTCCCCCTAATGTTTCAAACGCCTTCGAAAGAGCAGGATTTATCTCATTAAAATTCAGTGTGTTATGGATATTAGTATAAACTTTTCAATCACCACTAATAGTGACGTTACAAAATTGCCTTTTGAAGGCTAAAATCAACATGCGCGAAGAACTGCGTTCCAGCCCGCAACCCGCTTGGTTACGTAGTTTCGAGTACAATGACACCAACATACTACGCTCCCGCCCTTGCTTGCAAACTGCGCCTTCCGTCGTCGCCTAAAGGCTGTGCCGAGACACGTGTTCTTCATCACATCTAGGTTTTTTGAATCTATGAGGTTCCTACTTCAACCTTCAAATTTGATAATTTTTCCAAGCCCTTCATTGACTTCCTTTAAAAAAGGAATTGTTCTTTCTCGCAAATAAAGCGACTGGCGCAACCAAGGGCGGAATCAACCGCCAGGAAGCCACAGAATTCTATCGAGCGCCTGGGTAGAATCGAAAAAATAAATATCGCTTCCAGATGTCACAGACCACTACGACCACACCGCTTGCAGACTACCTTGAACAAGCAGGCTCTAACGCAAACCCCGCTTTTGTAGGCTACCTGGCGAACCTTCAGCAAGTTGCCTCGGTTAATCCGCCCATCGCGCGCAGCATCATCCAGGAGCTCGAAGATCAGCGCAATAACCTGAAGCTCATTGCCAGCGAGAACTTCACCAGCCTCGCTACGCAAGCGACTATGGGAAACCTGCTCACGGACAAGTATGCGGAAGGGTTTCCAGGATCCCGCTTCTATGCCGGTTGTGACAATGTGGACAATCTTGAAAGCGAAGCCTGTGCGCAGGCCTGTAAATTGTTCGGAGCCACCCACGCGTACGTGCAACCACACTCAGGGGCCGACGCAAACCTGATTGCCTTCTGGGCGATTCTTCAAGCTCGTGTAGGTGTGCCAAGCATGGCGAAGCTCGGAGAAACCAACCCGGCCAATCTTTCACGTGAAGACTGGAACAAAGTGCGTCATGCCATGGGTAACCAACGTATGCTCGGCCTCGACTATTACTCCGGTGGTCACTTGACCCATGGTTACCGCCAGAACGTTTCAGCCCAATTTTTCGACAGCTATGGCTATGCCGTAAGCAGAGAAACAGGCTTACTCGATTACGACGAGCTCGAGAAGCAAGCTGAAGAGGTGAAACCACTTATCCTGCTGGCCGGATATAGCGCTTATCCACGGAAGATAAATTTCCGCCGCATGCGCGAAATAGCGGATAAAGTTGGCGCGGTGCTCATGGTTGATATGGCTCACTTTGCAGGACTGGTTGCGGGTGGAGTATTTGAAGGGGATTATAATCCCATGCCTTTTGCGGATATCGCTACAACCACGACTCATAAAACCCTAAGGGGTCCTCGCGGAGGAGTCGTGTTTAGTACCCCAGAATTCTCCGAATACGTAGACAAAGGTTGCCCACTGGTTATCGGAGGCCCTCTGCCTCATGTGATGGCTGCAAAAGCGGTTGCATTTACCGAGGCGAATAAACCCGAGTTTAAAGCCTACGCAGCTCAGATAGTTAAAAACTCAAGAGCCATGGCTGAGGCCTTGATCGAAGAAGGGTTAACCATCCCAACTGGCGGAACAGACAATCACCTCTTGCTCATCGATGTAACCACCTTCGGCCTCAATGGTCGCCAGGCGGAAAGCGCCGTTCGTGAATGTGGAATTACTCTGAATCGAAACTCCCTTCCCTTCGACGTGAACGGTCCCTGGTACACAAGCGGACTTCGAGTGGGAACACCTGCAGTAACAACGCTCGGAATGAACGAGGAGGACATGAAGGAAATAGCAGCCATCTTTAAGCTGATACTTTCCAATACGACTCCCCAGGTTTTGACCAAAGGTGCCAACGCAGGACAAACCAGTAAAGTGAAGTACGACATTGCAGAGGGCGTTCAAGAAGAGGCGCGCAAACGCGTAACAACACTTCTCGACCAATACGTGCTTTATCCGGAATTGGATTTGGAGTTTTTGAAGAAGCATTTTGGCTAGTTGTAGGGGGGTTAATCCCCTGATTGCTTCGATGCTGATAAACGAAATCGGGGGATTAACCCCCTCCTGCACCGTCAGAAATCAACCTGACATTAAGGTCCTGAAACGGCATTGCTGGAAGCAATAGCCCTGCTACGAACTGCTTAATTTCTACAAGTGCTTCTCAACAACCTTGGCAATGGAGGCGAAGCGATCTTTTAGCGCAGGATAAAGTGCTTGGTATTCCGGGTAGTAGTCGGCGTAGACATTTTGGTCAGGCCCTGGGTTGGTTTCACCGGTGCTTTTCACAATCTGGTTCGCAGCCGAATCGATATCTTGATACACACCTGAAGCAACACCGGCGAGAACAGCTGCCCCAAAGGCAGCTCCTTCGGTGACGTTGGTCGTCACCACTTTCGATTGATAAATATCGGCCTGCATTTGCAGCCAAAAGTCGCTTTTAGCTCCTCCGCCCGAAGCGCGGACCTCGTTGATTTCAAGACCGAGATCCCGCATCAGTTGAAGCGAATCATTCATCCCGTAGGTAATACCTTCCAATACCGAACGGGTGACGTGCGTTTTGTTATGCCGAAGATTCATTCCAAAAAAATTGCCTTTTGCCAACGGATCCGGATGGGGGGTTCTTTCGCCTGAAAGATAGGGAAGAAACAATAAACCCTCACAACCGGCCGGAGCTTCGGTCGCCTGTTCAGTGAGTAGGTCAAAAACGTTTCGACCGCTTGCTTTGGCTTCCGCGGCCTCAGCGGTGCCGAACACATTTTTATACCATTCAAAACTGCCGGCGGCTGAAAGCATGACTCCCATGAGGTGCCACTTCCCGGGAACGGCATGGCAGAAAGCGTGCAGTTTCCCGCTGGGTTCAACGCGGTATTGATCGGAGTGGGCAAATACCACTCCTGAAGTTCCCAGTGTTGCTGAAACAATGCCTTCGCGAACGATACCACTACCAACCGCTTGGGCTGCCTGGTCACCTCCGCCTGCGGCGATAGGGGTTCCTTCCAATAATCCGGTTGCGGCGGCGGCCGACGCTGAAATACGGGTGCTGGCTACGGTAGATTCAGTTACTTCCGGGAGAAAACCTCGTTTGATGCCGAGCGCTTCCAGCATTTGGGAAGACCAGTCGCGCTTTCCTACATTTAGAAGAGACGTTCCGGACGCATCAGATACATCACTAAAAAATTCACCACTCAGCAAAAACCGGACGTAGTCTTTGGGGAGTAAAACCCTGGTAGCTTTGGCAAATATTTCCGGTTCGTTGTCCTGAACCCAGGCGATCTTCGGTGCGGTGAATCCTGCCAGCACAGGGTTCCCGGTAAGTTCAAGGACATGCGCTTTTCCGACACGATGAGTAATAGCTTCGCATTGTTTACTGGTGCGTTGATCATTCCACAGAATACACGGCCGCAACACCTTGTTATCGTTATCCAGTAATACCAGGCCGTGCATCTGACCGGTTAATCCGAGCCCCGCGATGTCCTTGGCGGCCACCTTATTTTCTTCGAGCACTCGTTTGATAGATACGCAAGTCGCCTTCCACCAATGCGCAGGATCCTGCTCTGACCAGAGAGGCTTCGGAGTTTCAAAAGGATAAAACTCGGTGGCGCTTCCAACAACCAGACCCATCTCGTCGATGAGCAGGGTTTTCATACTCGAGGTGCCAACGTCTATGCCGATGAGATAGTTCATGATTTGAACAAGAAGTCCACGATTCGCAGCTAAAGCAGCTTACATTTATTACAGAGAGCCTAGTGTATTAAATAAATTCGTTGATGAGATTTTCTAACATCTCTTGCCGCCCGCTATCCACGGTGGGCTCAGGATTGCTCAAACTGTATTCAGAAAGCTCGGAAAATCCAACTTCACCGGATTCGATTTTTGAGCCAATTCCAGAATCCCAAGAGCTGTATCGTTTGGAAACAAAAGCCTCCAAACGGCCATCTTCAATAATCGCATTGGCGATCTTTAATCCGCGGGCAAAAGCATCCATACCACCAATATGGGCATGGAACAGATCAACCGGTTCGAAACTTTCACGACGGGGTTTCGCATCGAAATTCAATCCTCCTTTTTTGAAGCCACCATCCTTCAATAGCTCGAGCATGATCTCGGTGGTTAAATAGATATCGGTCGGAAACTGATCGGTATCCCAACCCAGTTGGGGGTGACCGGTATTCGCATCCACTGAACCAAGAGCACCTGCATTCCGCGCAACGACCATCTCATGCTGCATCGAGTGGTTGGCCAAAGTGGCATGGTTCGTTTCCAGATTAAGCTGAAAGTGGTCCATGAGATCGTACTCACGGAGGAAATTTAAACAGGCAGCAGCATCCGAGTCGTATTGGTGGGTAGTTGGCTCTTTAGGTTTTGGCTCAATGAAGAACTGTCCCTTGAAACCAATCTGCGCGGCGTAGTCGACAGCCATGTGGAGCAATTTTGCCAAATGATCAAGCTCGCGCTTCATATTGGTATTGAGCAAGGTCGTATATCCTTCACGGCCTCCCCAGAAAACGTAACCTTCGCCACCGAGCTCCAAGGTCGCATCCATGGCAGCTTTCACTTGCGCTGCGGCATATGCAAATACCTCTGCGTTACACGACGTACCTCCGCCATGCATATAACGCGGATGAATGAACAGGCAGGCGGTTCCCCAGAGAAGTTTCTTACCACTGCTTTCCTGATGCTCCTTTAATGTGGCGACAACGGCTTCCAGATTTTTGTTCGACTCCGCAAGGCTGGCACCCTCGGGGGCTACATCACGATCGTGGAAGCAGTAATAATCGAGGCCCATCTTTTCGAGAAATTCGAAGAAAACGCCAACGCGTCTCTGTGCGTTTTCGACTGAGTTGCTCCGATCATCCCAAGGCTTCAAAGACGTTCCCACGCCGAAAGGATCGGAGAGTTCGTTGCGCATAGTATGCCAGTAGGCAGCGGCAAAGCGCAAGTGTTCCTTCATCGTTTTACCACCAATAACTTCATTGTGCAGGTAGTGTTTGAAGGCCAAAGGATTCTTCGACTTAGGCCCTTCGTAAGGAATTTTGGGAATATTCGGAAATGCTTCAGGCATAGTATTAGTTAGGGTGATTGAATAAAATTCTTCCAAAGATGAACCGGAAGAAGATGCACATTGCGATCAGAACTGGTCAAGTGGAATTCCCAACACCTCAATGATATTAGAAGTGATCTCATCAAAAATTTTCCCAGCTTTTTCTACTAAAAAGTAAAACTCCAAAAGTAGGAACAATAAAATTGGCACTCAAATCGGTTATCAAGAATCGTTGTCCAAGGTTGACCGTAAGATAACCAAAACTGTTAACCCGCAAAATAACTGGTATGAAGATTGACGGACTTTGTTTTTAGCTTCTAACCTTCGACCCCAAGCAACATGGAAAATCTTTATGTCGTTGAGGGAAATCCCAACAAAATTCTAATACCACAACGGACGTTTTTCCAGACTCCACGATTCACCTTAATCCTACCTACCAAGTGACTTCAGTTTATTTCTGGCCTGTCCCTATCGCTGCTATCATCGCTCTCATTTTTGCCTGGATATTTTTCAAGGACATGATGAAGGGAAACGAAGGCGACGAAACCATGATCAAGATTGCCGAACACGTTCGCAAGGGCGCGATGGCTTACTTGAAACAACAATATAAAATAGTCGGCATCGTGTTCGTCATATTAACCGTGGTGTTCGCCATAATGTCCTACGGATTCAAAGTCCAAAACAACTGGTTGCCGATTGCTTTTATAACCGGAGGTTTCTTTTCGGGATTGGCTGGGTACTTCGGAATGAAGACGGCCACTTACGCTTCCGGTCGAACCGCTCAAGCCGCAAAGGAGTCGCTCGATGCAGGGCTAAGGATATCTTTTCGAAGTGGCGCTGTCATGGGATTGGCTGTGGTCGGATTGGCCCTTCTCTACATTTCCATCTGGTGGCTTATATTAAATCACTTCGTAGTAGCTGCGACTCCAAGCCAGAAGATGATGATCATAACGACGACCATGCTTACCTTTGGTATGGGAGCGTCTTTGCAAGCACTGTTTGCCCGGGTAGGCGGAGGCATTTATACCAAAGCAGCCGATGTAGGAGCAGATCTGGTTGGAAAGGTGGAAGCAGGGATCCCGGAGGATGACCCCCGAAATCCGGCAACCATAGCAGACAATGTTGGAGACAATGTTGGAGATGTAGCAGGTATGGGAGCCGACCTCTATGAATCTTACAGTGGATCGATTCTTGCAGCGGCAGCTCTAGGTGCGGCGGCTTACATGCACGAAACCGGTTCAACCCACCAGCTATCGGCGGTCATGGCACCCATGTTGATTGCGGCCGTTGGAATCATTCTATCCATTGTCGGCACTTTTTTCGTTAAAACCAAACATGGAGCTAATCAAAAAGAGCTTTTGGCCTCCTTGGAAAAGGGTATCAATATTTCGTCTGTCCTGGTCATAATCGCATCCGTGTTTGTCCTCAAATGGTTGGGACTTCCGAACTACCTGGGAATCTGGGGATCAATAATTGTGGGACTAGTTACCGGCATTGTGATAGGCAAGGCCACCGCCTATTACACCTCAGCCGAATTCAAACCGACCCAGCACATAGCCGAGAGTGGTCACACCGGACCGGCTACTGTCATTATCGCGGGTCTTGGAGTTGGGTTTATTTCAACCGCTATTCCTGTGCTGGCGGTCATGATTGGAACCTCCCTGGCCTACTATTTCGCGGCAGGCAGCCTGGATTTATCAAATATCAGCCAAGGACTCTATGGAATCGGTATCGCTGCGGTGGGCATGCTTTCTACCTTGGGGATCACTTTGGCTACCGATGCTTACGGACCTATCGTGGACAACGCAGGCGGCAACGCAGAGATGGCTCACCTCGCCCCCGAGGTTCGCAAACGCACGGATGCCCTCGATTCTCTGGGTAACACCACGGCTGCAACAGGAAAAGGCTTCGCCATTGGGTCTGCCGCATTAACTGCCCTCGCCCTTCTTGCCTCATACTACGAAGCCATCCGGATCTCCATCGCTCAAATAATGGAAAAGACCACCAGTTTTACCTTCCCCAACGGCACAGTTATTAATTCCATTGAGCAACTCAGCAACATCACCCTTATCGACCTCGTTAACAATTACGACGTGCACTTGATGAATCCAAAAGTCATAATCGGCTTATTGTTGGGTGCTATGATGGCGTTTGTCTTTTGTGGGTTGACGATGAATGCCGTGGGACGCGCGGCAGGGGCAATGGTAGACGAAGTTCGAAGACAGTTTAGAGAAATCCCCGGAATTCTGGAGGGTGAAAACGAACCAGATTATGCTCGCTGTGTGGAGATCTCCACCAAGGGAGCACAAAAGGAAATGCTGGTTCCATCGCTATTAGTCATTTTAGTCCCAATTGCATTTGGCATCCTACTGGGAGTTCCAGGGGTGGTCGGGTTATTGGCTGGCGGGCTGTCAGCCGGTTTTGCGTTGGCTGTGTTTATGGCCAATTCCGGTGGAGCTTGGGACAATGCCAAGAAATATGTGGAGGAAGGTCATTTTGGTGGCAAGGGGTCTGAAGCCCACAAAGCCACCGTCATTGGCGACACCGTCGGAGACCCGTTCAAAGACACGTCCGGCCCCAGCCTCAACATCCTGATAAAACTCATGTCGATGGTCGCCATCGTTATGGCGGGAGTCACAGTAGGTTTCAGTATTTTTTAAGAAGCTGCCACGAAAGCTGATTGTTTTTTATAAAGAACAAAAAAGCCCCGAACCTTTGGGGGTCGCGAGGCTTGAGGAACAGAAAAAAGCTTAACAACTTATAAAGAAGCTGTTTTCCGACGCTTCAAGATCACTATGCCTAGAGCGAGTCCACCGAAGATTAAGGCGTAAGTAGAAGGTTCGGGGATACCCGAAGCATTGATGACAACATTGTTGAGCCCGAATTGGTCCATACTACCTGAACCGGAGATTTCATCGCCGTTCCACCGAAGGAAATACTCAGCGCCATTTGCGATGCTGATACCTGTTATGGTAGTGTTTCTATCAGCAGAAATCCAAGCAGGGGATCCATCTGCTGTTTCAGTCGATGCGAAATCTAATGCTCCTATATCCGTGAATGTAGAATTAGTGCTACTATGTGAAAAGTTGAAAGAGTTTGCCTTGCCTTGGTCATTATAAACGACCACATCGTAATCGACCGTTAGATTGATTATGGTAGCTCCGGTATTATTAACCAATTTAAGTCTAAAATCACCCGGGGTAAAATCTGTTCCGCCTGGTTGAACACCGAGAATAATATCTCCACCACCAATATCGAACCCATAAACTCCTCCTGTTACAACTCCATCTGGGTCGGTTCCTCTAGCAAAATCACCTGTGGTTCCAGCTCCTCCAAACCCAACATCTCCATCACTCCATCCTGAGGTTGACCAAATGTTGGAATTTAATTGCCCGGCTGAGGGTGTCGGGGAAAATCCTGCTCCCGTGAAGCTGTCAAAATCATCCACAGTGATGTTCGAATTGAAGGTGGTAATTGAAAACTGTCCCGAAAGTGAGACTGAAAAAACGAGGAGAGTAAGTAAGGCAAATACTTTGTTCATGCTGGCCAAGACTGTATCGGAATTGAAAGACTTGGCTAGCCATTTCGTCTACGCAAAACGAATTAAAGCAAAATTAGTGGAAACCCTCTAACTGAAGGAAGTATTTTGGCTCAGGTATTGAGGCAAAACTAACTCCTTCTCCGTTTCCAAATGACTACCCCAATTGCCAACCCACCGAGAATTAGTGCATAGGTGGAAGGTTCTGGAATAGTGCTGACTCCAATATCATCCAGAAAAAGGGTTTCAGTCTCAGAATTGAAATCAACCCCAAAAGTCAAAACAACAGAATTGCCTGAAAAGACAGGAGATATAGCCTGTGTCCAAGCGCCTGTGAGGCCTTCGATGTCGTTTCCAACTACTGGTCCGCCCGCTTCCCTAAACGTTATAAAAGTATCTGAACCTCCATCAACCGAGATGCTGGCGAAAAAATTGTCATTTGATTCAAACCCCGTGTTATTAATAAAATACCAGAGTGAGAGCCTGACGGATCCTGAAGTCGAAATATCAATTGAATCAGTAGTAAGCGTTAACAACCCGTCTGGGTCATTGAAAGAAAATGAATTGCTCCCTGTATTAACATTAGCCGAGGACACACCGATTGTATCCCCATCCCCAATGCCTGAACCTGAACCTCTGGTGTCAGTGTAAAAAAGGAGGTAAAACCAATTTCATTCGTAGGTGGTGAGCCTAAAGCGGTAAAATTCACTACCGGTTCTCCACTGTTATCCGCCAAAGCATGATCAGTTCGGACGTCTATAAGGTCGGTATAAACGGACCCAACAACGGCGGGGTCCTCAAAACCCGTTCCGGCAACAAACTGAGCCCATGAGTTGACTGACAATCCCAGGACGATCAAGAGGGAGAAAAATAAATGTTTCATAAATAGGGAGGAAAGTTTTTCAGGCTATTGACTTCTTAGCAGAATAACCAATTTGACTAGACCCAATACTTAAAATTTACATGAAGTTAAACCCGGGAAATTTTTGCTTCAAGCCTATTATCCGCTGTTTGGGGTTGAATATGTGACTGGAGTCTTTGACTCAAACATGCTAGGATTGACTTTCCATTTTTATGCGCACTCGTTACAAAATCCTTTTATCCGCAGGGGCTGTGGCCGTTTTACTGGTGTTTGTCACCATCGGCCTGTATTTTTACTCGATGGCGAAGCTGAAAAACGGACTGACTTACTTTCACAGCCAGATTGTGCAGGGAGAAGGCAATGTTGACTCACTCGATGTTGACTACGGCAAGATTGGTTTTGAACTCCCATTCGGGCTGAACTGCTCAAACGTAAAGCTGAATATCCTCACAGCCGGCTCAGACCAGCACTTAATCATAAGCTCTGGTTTTGTAAGCTCCCAATTAAAAGGGATACCGACGGGCAGATTAATAATCTCGGCTAAGGATGTCAAAATCGCATCCGTAAACAAAGACAAACCACTTCTCAGCAACCAATTTAAAATCCGAAATATCGAGGTGCGCTTTGTAGAATACGAAACGTCGGTTTCCGTTGCGAATCCCAATCAATCGATGAATCGGGTTTATGGTCATTTGGCCGAGCTACTGGATGGTGGCGATACAACGGGTGCCCTTCACATGCAAGGAACGGTTTACTTTGATTTTGGAAAGGATCAGATCATTCCCCAGAAGTTTAACACACGGCAAAACGGGAACCTCTATCGATTGGTCCTGGACAGGAAGGATCTTGAATTAGTGGCCCCAAAATTTGCCGACCGCTTATCCGTTGGTGATCTCGACCTGGTGGCCAACCATCCGCTGAAGGCTCCGAGATTGCTTGAGATCCGCCAGGAAACCGAAGAGAAATCAAAAGAGCTGCGATGGGCAATCAAGGACTTTCCCGAGGATGTGTACCGACATGTCCTGTGGAGTTATTTGTTAACCAAGGAATACGGACCGCAATTCGCCCAAATAGTTACGAACTCGCACGAAGAAGGTTCTTTTAATTCCGTGGAAGAGATGGCGAGGGACCGACAGAACAACATGGTGGGGGTCAGCTATGCTGAAAACAAAATCCCTGAGTCGAAAATAGCCGAACGAATTCGAAACGACCCACGCATCCAGTTCTAGCACTAAGGAACCCGCTAATAAGCATAGGATACCATGATGGATCCAAAGGCATGAGACTCGGGTTGCAGCTTGTGTTGTTTTGTGCGGCGCACTTGGGACAACGATATTTTAAGGACGTGCAGTTTGAACTTAAC
>JAQBYJ010000131.1 GCA_027622555.1 Verrucomicrobiota bacterium | reverse complement strand
ATACTAATATCCATAACACACTGAATTTTAATGAGATAAAGCCTGCTCTTTCAAAGGCGATTGAAACATTAGGGTTCATTCTGGATAAAGGATCCCTGTTCCAGGAAACGGGCGCCTTCGAGGGACACCATTCCTTCATTGTAAAAGCCGGTCCCAATCAAACGGGGACTGTTTCCTTCTATGACGTAATTGGCGCGGTTCTCCCAAGTGCCGGCCTGGATATTGCCACCGAACCAGCGACCTCCGACCGTGGTTTCCAGTAATCCGCCAACCCTTAGTAAACGGCCATCATTCATCTCGATACTTGTTTCTGCAAATGTGGCGCTTTCAATAACTGAGAAATTGTTCAAGATTCGAAAAAATGTTTTAGCATCAATGCTCAAAAGATCTTTTACTTCGAGACTGGCTACTGGAACACCCGAAGGAAAATCGATAATGACCACATCGCCTGGAGCTGGATAACCATCGTTAGACCAGTTGGTCTTCGGGACGTCCATAACCGTGCACCCATCGGGCCACCACAGATTGCCTCCGCAATCTCCGTCAAAGGTGATTTGGGAGAATAGGGGTTGGATGCAGGTATAAATCAGGAGTCCAATGCTAATAAACCGGCTGATGGCATGGCTGGGGAGAAGCGACATTCGATTTAGTAAAAGTGAATGAAATTAATCTGACAAGTCCGGTGTTGAAGAAGGTAGAGGTGATTGCTGATTTCACCGGTTATATCTGTAAAAGCAGCTTTTCGGCGCGCTCATCCGTGGTAGGCGAATCGCAGCGTAAAGCTACTCCTACCCTTCAAAAAACTTTAAATGATCAGTGGTGGATTTTTTTGAATCAGATATTGCACAGCGAAAGCAAAACTACAGGGTCCAAGGTATGGATGATGTTTCAAAAACGGTTAGGATTTCGGTGAAAGAACTCACCGAGGTGTGTATTAAAGCTGTAAGTACTCTGGGATATACGAGTGACGAAGCCGGCAACCTGGTGGATTGCATGTTGGCGGCACAGCTGCGTGGCAACAGCCAGGGAATCATCAAGATCACAACGGGTGGTTTGAATAAACACCCCGAAGAATCCTCAGTGAAGATCGTTCATGAAACTCCAGTTTCGGCGAGAATCGACGGTGGAAGGTGTCTCGGAATGTCTGTTTTGGTTAAGGCGATTAAGATCGCCGCAGAGAAGGCTGGCACTTCCGGTATTTCTCTTGTGACCACATCGAACACTCCTAATTCAACGGGGTACCTTGGCTGGTATGCCAAGCAGTTGGCCAAGGAGAATTTGATCGGTATTGTTTTGGCCCAGAGTCCGGAGTTTGTTGCTCCCTACGGCGCCTATCAGCCGATCTTCGGCACCAATCCTATCGCAATTTCTGTCCCGGGTTCTGGTGACTCGGAACCGGTCACTCTTGATATGGCGACATCGGCTTATGCGTTGTTTGGATTACTCGAAGCGAAAACAGCCGGTATAAGTATTCCCGACAATGTGGCCTACGATTCCGAGGGAGAACCGACAACCGATCCTGCTGCGGCACTCGCTGGAGCCATCCGCGTATTTGATCGCAGTCACAAATCCTCCGGTTTGGCTCTGATGGTGGAACTTCTGGCAGGTGCCTTGTCAGGCAGTGCTATCGAAAACAAAAGAGCTTCAGCTTGCTGGGGTAACTTGGTTTTGGCTATCGATCCCAAGATTATTTGGGGAGACGATCCTGGATTGGAAGCTTTTAGGGAACGGGTTAATACAGTTTGCCAACGGGTAAAGTCGGCCAAAAAATTGCCAGGTGTGGAAGGAATATTATTGCCGGGGGAAAGAGGAGACCGCGTTGCCGCGAATTGCGTTTCCGCCGACAGCATTGAGATCGAGACCAATCTCTACAATGAGCTGTGCAGGATGGCAGAAGTTTAAATCAACCCGTTCGACAAGCTCACGACAGGCCGCTCCTACATTTCAAAAGAACTCTAACTGATCGGTGTTGGGTTTCCTGGAGTCGGGTAGATTTGGTTTACTCTGCCTTTGCCTGTTAACTTGATTGGCCGACTCGGTCACTTCGTCCTGGACGGTCTGGTCGTTTTCCAAATGCTCTAAAATGGTTTTGGCTCTTTCGATAACGGATTGTGGAAGGCCTGCGAGACGGGCGACGTGGATACCGTAGCTTCGATCAGCTGCTCCGCGAATCACCTGGCGGACAAAGATGATGTCCTCATTCCACTCCTTGACCGCCACGCTGTAATTACTTAGCCGTGACAGGCTTTCTTCAAGCTTGGTCAACTCGTGGTAGTGGGTTGCGAAAAGAGTCTTGGGACCTTTCTCAGGATGCTCGTGCAAATGTTCAATAACTGACCAGGCAATGCTGAGACCGTCATAGGTACTCGTGCCCCGTCCAATCTCATCGAGGATGATGAGGCTCTTAGCGGTGGCATTGTTGAGAATGTTGGCCGTCTCGTTCATCTCTACCATGAAGGTGGAGTTGCCGCGGGCCAGTTCGTCGCTGGCGCCAACCCGGGAAAAAATGCGATCGACCAGTCCGAGCTTGCAACTCTTGGCCGGAACCCAGCAACCAATTTGAGCCATCAAAGTAATTAAGGATACCTGGCGGATGTAGGTAGACTTACCGGCCATATTGGGACCGGTAATGAGCATGATCTGTTCTTTTGATGAACTTAGTTTTGTATCGTTGGGAACAAAGGAATAGGTACCTGCCAAGCCAAGGGCTTCCTCGCGCATTGTTTGTTCTACTACCGGGTGACGACCTTCAATGATTTCCAATTCATCCGATTCATTGAACTCGGGTTTGCAGTAATCCCACATTCGGGCCAATTGTGCCCAACCAACAAACAAGTCAGCTTCTGCCAAAGTTGCGGCAGCATGGTTTAATGGTTCGGCTTCATCGAGAACCTTTTGTACAATATCTCGAAAGAGCGATTCTTCATAGCTGGAACTACTTTCCTGTGCATGCAGAATTTCTTTCTCTTTTTCTTTCAGTTCTTCAGTGACGTAACGCTCAGCGTTTACTAAAGTCGATTTGCGTATGTAGTGATCAGGTACGAGTGAGATGTTCGACTTCGACACCTCTATGAAGTATCCAAAAGCGTTGTTGTATTTTATTTTTAAATTCCGAATACCCGACGCTTCTTTCTCGCGAGCTTCCAAGTCGGAAATCCAGGTCTTATTGTTGCGCATCAAGTCGCGCATACGGTCGAGCTCGGCGTCATATCCATCTTTGATGTAACCTCCCTCTTCCAGTTTGCTGGGTAGTTCATTATTGATAGCGCGTTCGAGTAAGGACTGAAGATTTGAAAAGTCTCCCAATCGATCCACGAGCTCTTGAATGTTCTCCCCATCGAATTGTAGCAAAATGGATTTGAGGGCGGGTAGGGCATTGAGCGTATCGCGAATACCGCCAATCTCCCGAGGATTGCGGATACGGTTTTGCATACGGGAAAGGATGCGCTTTATATCGCGTGTCAGTCGCAATGTTTCTGAAAACTCGGCCATCAGTCCGGGTGCTTCAAGGAATTCGCCGACACAATTTTGGCGGCGTTTCAATTCCACGATATCGAGGGAAGGTGCTGCCAGGTAATCTTCCAGCATACGGGCACCGGCCGCCGTGGATGTTCGGTCTATGGATTGGATGAGTGAACCATCCCGATTTCCCCGGGCTGAAGAAAAAATCTCCAGGTTACGCAAAGTAGAGGGGTCCAGCAAAAGAGCTTCCTCGGATCGGTAGGGTCGGATCGTGCGCAGGTTTTTCGGTTCGGCACACAAGCTTTCAGTAACGTAATACACCAGAGCTCCAGCGGTGCCGATGGCGGCATGGTCTTTGGAGAGACCGAAACCTTCCAGATTTAAAACGCCTAATGTATCCATTACGGTCTTCGCTCCTGATGCCGCGTCGTAATGATAACCTGGAATCTCGCTCCAGGCGTTCTCCTTGCAAAACAGAACGAACTGTTCGGCTGCCGAGTGAGCGTCGGCTTTTGCTTTGAGCGCGTCCAGGCCGTCTTCTGGTAAAACAATTTCTCTCGGATTAATCGAAGTGAGGATGGGTAGCAGCCGATCAAAAGTCGCCTCGGTCGCCACCCGGAATTCACCGGTAGTCAGGTCCATCCACGAGGCGTGGATACCTTGTTTGTTCCATGAGACAGCGAGAATAAAATGGTTTTGATTTTCGGTAAGCTGGTTCTCGTTGAGAGTCGTTCCCGGCGTAATGATTCGGGTAAGTGCCCGCTTAACCAGTTTTCCGGTTTGAGGCGTTTCGACCTGATCGCAGATCGCCACCTTCATGCCGGCCTTTAGGACTTTGCCAATATAGGCATCAGCAGCATGATAAGGAATGCCAGCCATCGGATAGTCATGCCGTTTTGTCAGGGTTATCCCAAGGATCTTGGCTCCGTTTTCGGCATCCTCATTGAACAACTCATAGAAGTCGCCCAAACGAAACAATAACAGCGTATTTTTAGGAAGTTGATTTCGCACTTCCCAATACTGCTGCATCATGGGAGTAAGAGCTGCTTTCTTGGCCATTTTGGGAAAACAGCTAATCCCATTCCTGAGATTCCAAATTGCAAGGGTGTTTTAAAAGGAAGTGTGAATAATAGGCTGAACTCCAAAACGGTTTTTTATCTTAGGCCTAATATTTAAGGAATCTTCGACTCCATTTCTCCTTTTTAGGTAGTTGAAGGTGTACTTTGGTAACCGGTATTTAACGCTCAGGTACTTCGGCTTTCTTCAAACCGTCCAGGTAACATTTAAGTTGCCCGGGGTGTTTTAGGTAGAAGAGTTTTTCTTTTGCGAACGCTACAGTGAAGTCGGGCTGCTCTGTAAGTAGTTGTTCAACTGCCTCTTTGGCCTCGGCGATTTGACCGAGATGGGCAAGTGCTACCGCGCGGTGTGCAGTCGTCCAATATTGGCAATTGGGAATCATGCTTGCGCGATCGGTCCAATCCACGGCTCGTTTGAAATCTCCTTTAAAAATAAGGGTGAGCGCACCGTACGTAAAAAAGGCCCATCGTTGCGGATCGTTCGGACTCAGATGGATGGCTTTTTCGAATTCAGCGAGAGCTTCATCGTAACGGCCTTCGTAAGCCAGTGAATCGCCCAATCCACAGTAGGCTGCCGCAAAGGTTGGATTCAGTCCTATGGCAAATTCGTTTTCCGCCAGTGCGTTTCCGTATTCCTGTCGAGCAAGTTGAACACGTGCTTTTAGTGCGTGAAAGACGGCGTTCTGGGAATCGAGCTGAAGTGCGCGGTGGGTAGCTTTCAGGGCTTTATCCAGGTTGGATTTCGTTGGTTTGGTGTTCCAGTATACCATGCCAAGAACTACGGCATAGGCCCACCAGGCATGTGCTTCGCCAAAGTGCTGATCCTGCTCACGACTGAGTTGCAGCAATCGTTGTGCTTCTAGGTTATCCTCTCCGGTAAATCGAAAGAAGTGCCAGATCCCGAGATGATAGTTTTCCCATGCTCCCAGATCGCGGCGGTCAGTCTTAACTACTTTCAATCGCTCCGCCGTGCCAATTTCCGGTTCCAACCGGGCAACCACCATGGTCGTTATTTCATCTTGTACCGCGAATACGTCTTTAAACTTACGATCATAGCGGTCTGTCCATTTTTGCATACCGGTTTCTGCATCGATAAGCTCAGCAGTTACACGAATACGGTCGCCGGATCGTTGAACGCTACCTTCAATCAGATAACTCACACCAAGTTCTTTGGCTATTTGATTTGCTCCCAACTTGGTTCCCTTGAATCCGAAAGTACTGTTGCGTGCGGTTACATCCAACCAACGGTGTTTGGAAAGCGTTGAAATAATATCGCTGGTAATGGCGTCAGAAAAATACTCCTGTTCCGAATCTCCTGATAGATTACGAAAGGGTAGGACGGCCACGGTCGGTTTCTTCATCGAGGAGCTAACCATGGCAGCTTCCTGAGGATCGGTTTGTTTATTTCCTGTACTTCCTGGATCGCTTATCTCCACTGCTCCGTCAAAACGAAAACCACTTCCGTGGACGGTTTTAATAAAACGTTGGTTCTTTCCGCTATCTCCTATGGCTTGGCGTGCGGAGCGAATCCGACTGCTCAATGCGGCCTCTGATACGATGCGACCTTGCCAGATGTGCTCATGAATTTTGTCTTTCGAGATCATGCGTCCGCAATTGGAAATCAATAGCTCCAATAATAAAAAGACCTGTGGTTCTACGGGATGAGGGGAGCCTCCTTTACGGAGTTCGAAGCGCTCAACATCGAGCTCGAATGTATCGAACTTATAGACCATTGAGGCGAATTTTTGCCAGAAAAAGGGCTTGGTCAAGATTTCTACAGAACTTCTGCAGAAACTCTTCAGTCGGTCTGCAAGCATTGTCCGCTTTTTTTCGCTATAGTCATCCTCATCGAAACGAACCAATCACGGTTCAATCATAACAATTCAAATAAAGAAATCATCACCATGTCTATCATAACACCACCCACTAAATTAACCGAAGTAACTACTGCCCCCGATTACGCAGCGATCAAAACAAAGCAACAGGCCGCATGGGCCACCGGCGATTATTCGGTTGTCGGAGTCACCTTGCAAATTGTTGGAGAACAACTTTGTGAAACTTTGGATCTACGTTCTGGCCAAAGACTCCTCGATGTAGCTGCTGGAAACGGAAATGTTTCGTTGGCTGCTGCCCGTCGTTTTTGTGACGTAGTATCCACCGATTACGTTCCTGAGCTTCTGGAGCGTGGTCAACAACGCGCCCAGGCCGATTGCTTGTCCATCGAGTTTCAAACGGCCGATGCAGAAAACCTACCGTTTGAGTCCGAGTCTTTTGACGTCGTTACTTCCAGTTTCGGAGTTATGTTTGCTCCCGACCAGACAACTGCTGCGTCTGAAATGTTGCGTGTATGTCGATCAGGCGGAAAAATCGGCATGGCCAATTGGACTCCTGGTAGTTTCATTGGCCATCTGTTCAAGACTATCGGTAAACACTTGCCCCCACCTGTTGGATTGAAATCACCAGCTCTTTGGGGAACCCGGGAAAGGCTTGAAGAACTCTTCAGTGAAGAAACGGATTCCATCGATATAAACCCACAGGTTTACGTCTGGCGCTACAAATCAGCTCAACATTGGTTAGCTATTTGGCGTAACATCTACGGTCCACTTAACAGAGCGTTTGCCGCATTATCAGAAGATAAACAAGCAGCACTCGAGCAGGATCTACTGGCCTTAATTGAGCAATTTAATGTAGCCGATGACGGCACCATGGTTGTGCCGAGCGACTATGTGGAAGTTGTCGTAACCAAAAGCTAAAAACCTTCTGAGGGTATGGGTGATTGAAACCGCCCATACCCTCGATCCATTTTAAAAAACAAATTATTCTCTTCATGAAAAACACAATTAAAAACCTCACTTTCAGTACCCTGGTATTTATTACAATAACGGCGGTTGCCTTCGCTGTCTCTCAGATAGGCAAACCTCAAACGGATTTATACAAAGCTCCTGCTTTCCGTCTAAAAAGTCTTGAAGGTCAAATGATCAGTCTCGAATCGTATGAAGGTAGTTATGTGGTCATCCACTTTGCTACGACCTGGTGTCCTTTCTGCAACGCGGAAGCTCCCTATCTCGAGCAATTATTCCAGGAGTATCAGGAGCAAAACGTAAAAGTTTTGATCATCGATGTAAAAGAGTCAGAATCCATAGTGACGAAATACCTGAAGGAACGATTTAATTTATCCTTTCCGATTCTTCTGGATCCTGACGGTTCGGTTGCAGCCAAATACGCTCCTCCAGGATTGCTCCCAGATCTCGCCCGGGACGAAGTTGTGCTGGCTTCCAATATTCTTATAGATCCCAAGGGTAAGATGCAGTTTCGTTCACTGCTTGATACAAGCAACTTCGACGCAAAATTGGTTGGCTTGAGAGGCAAACTGGATGAACTGCTTGCCCAATAAAATTAGTTTGTTTCTGAGAGAAGGTTATTTTTCAAAGATGGTTGGGCGGAATGGGTTAGGCCTTCCGCCTGGCCTCACTCTTCAGATTCGATATCTACTATCAGGAGTTGTGTAATACCCTTAAACAGGTCTCAACGGCCAGTAAAAGGGGAGGTTAATAACAATGTCTTACACGTAAAATGGATTGGAAAATCAGGATTTTTCTTGAGACGTGGCTATAAAAGTCCGTTTTCGGACATTTTATAGTTGGCAGAACAAAATCTGTTGCCAGAGTTTAAATCACCCGATCTTAGGTCGTGTCGTTGAATGTTACCTGTGTTCCTCTACAAACTCTGTCTATAAGTCCCAATGCAACTTGGTTTTATTATTGATCACTCGCGGTGTATAGGCTGCCACGCCTGCACGGTCGCTTGTAAATCGGAAAATGATGTTCCGCTTGGTGACTTTCGGACTTGGGTCAAATATACCGAGGAAGGGACCTTTCCGGAGGTGCGGCGATCGTTTGCGGTGTTGCGATGTAACCAATGTTCGGAACCCCCGTGTGTGGATATTTGCCCTACCAATGCTTTGGAAAAGCTGGCGAACGGGGTAGTCGATATTAATCAAGATTCTTGTATCGGTTGCAAGTCCTGCATGCAGGCCTGTCCCTATGATGCGCTTTACATTAATGAAGATGAGGGAACGGCTGAGAAATGTCATTTTTGTAATCATCGAGCCGAAATTGGATTAGCACCTGCTTGTGCGGTTGTTTGTCCGACCGAGGCAATTATTCCGGGAGATTTTGATGACCCACTTAGTTTGGTTTCTCGAATGCGCCGGGAACAGGATCTAGGAGGGCGTAAAATAGAAGCGGGGACGTCACCCAATGTGTTCTATAAAGAAGTTAACCCCAATACCATTTCTCCTACCCAGGCAAATGGGACATCAGGATATATCTGGTCAAACAACCCGGAAGGAATGAGGAAGGTTGCAGAAGCATTTCAAGCGGAACAGGATGTCATGGAAAAAAAAGCACGAACGGTTTATGACGTACCGAGGAAAGCTTTATGGGATTGGAAAGTTGGGGCCTATTTTACGACAAAGTCATTAGCGGCAGGATTTTTCCTAGCGGGCCTGCCTTCGTTTTTAAAGATGATTGGTGGAGAGACCTCATTGGCTTTAGGTGTGTTTTTAGGTGCTGCCCTCCTGTTTTTAATGGCCACTGGCGTTTTGCTTCTGGCGGATCTGAAAAGACCGATGCGGTTTATTTATATCTTACTGCGTCCCAATTGGAAGAGTTGGCTGTGCTGGGGATCCGTGGCCATTATGCTTTTTGGCGTGTTGCTGTCCTTATGGGGAGGGCTTTGGGCTCTGTCCTATTTTGGAGAGCGTTCGCTAAGTGAGATCACTGGCTCTGCGGTAGCCTATTTTCTACTGTTAGTAACAACTGGTTCTGCCCTATTTGTTGCATCTTATACAGCATGGTTGTTTCACCAATGTCATGGTAGACCGCTTTGGATGAAACGCTTGTTAGGTTTATCACTAGCGTTGCACGCGTTTTTGGCGGGATGTGCAGGGGTGTTGATTCTTGATCAGCTGATGATGCTGAGTGGAGTCTCGGATTGGCGTCTGGAAGAGAGTTCGCGTTCCTTTGTGTTGTTTGGATTTGTAGGAAGTTTGTTAGCGCATTTGCTGATGATGTTGAGCGAAAAATATTTAGCACCAAAAAATAGAGAGCTTGAGTATCATCGTGCCGCAAAGCTGATCACCCATGGGCCTTTTGCGAAACGTCACTGGGGAGTTAGTGTAGTTCTTGGGGTGGTGTTGCCCCTGGTTTTAGTTTTTACCGCGAGTCCTCTGTTAATGGTTGTCGCCGGGATTTTTGCGTTAGTCGGCTTGCTAAATGAAGAAGACCTTTTTGTAAAAGCAGGCCAGGCACTACCGATTAGTTGAACTTTGAAACTTGTTATTTAAACTAAAGATGAGTGAACAAAAAAAATCGTATAAGAGAGAGTCTCCCTGGGAGCTCGCGGTAGGTCCAACACCTGATAAATGGGATGACTGGGTAGAGTTGGACAGTAAGGCGTGGCCTGAAAAAAAAATAGAAAAGCATTACCGTTGTGTGCCTACGATTTGTTTTAATTGTGAATCTGCCTGCGGGTTGCTGGCCTTTATTAATAAGGAAACCGACAAAGTTGAAAAATTTGAAGGAAATCCGGTGCATCCCGGGAGTCGTGGAAGAACCTGTGCCAAGGGACCCGCGACCATAAACCAGATAAATGATACCGAACGTATTCTTTATCCCTTGAAACGTGTAGGGCCCAGGGGCGATGGAAGATTTGAGAAAGTAAGTTGGGAAGAAGTTTTAGATGATCTCGGGGGACGCATTCGAAAAGCATTTCAAGAAAAAAGACACAACGAACTGATGTACCACGTCGGGCGTCCGGGTGATGATCATTTTGTCTACCGCATGCTGAACGCTTGGGGGGTGGATGGGCATAATAGCCACACTACCGTTTGTTCCGGCGCGGCGCGTTTAGGGTATTCGCTGTGGTTTGGCGCTGATCGACCTTCACCTGATTACTCGCAGACGAAGTTTATTCTTCTGTTAAGTTCACACCTGGAAACGGGACATTATTTTAATCCTCATGCGCAACGAATTATCGATGCAAAATCGGGTGGTTCAAAAATTGCCGTGGTTGACGTTCGCTTGAGTAACACAACGACCCATGCCGACTACTGGGTGTGCCCTTGGCCAGGTTCCGAGCCTGCGCTTTTGTTGGGCATAGCGTTGGAACTGCTAAAGAGTGGAAGGTTTAACAGAGAGTATGTTGAGCGGTGGGTGAACTGGCAGGATTATCTTTCTGCTTACGATCCGGATGGTCCTGGTTCTTTTGACCGGTTTATTGAGAAGTTGATCGAGGTATATTCGATTTATACTCCAGAATATGTTGAGGAAGAATGCAAACTTCCTGGAGAAACCGTGCAACAGTTGGCTGATGAGATTGCCAATGCCGGAAGGCAATTTTCAAGCCATCTATGGCGAAATACCGCGGCCGGTAATAAGGGCGGATGGCAATCGGCCAGGGTGCTTATGTTTTTACATGCGTTGACAGGAAGCATCGGTCACCCAGGTGGTGTAAATCCAAACAGCTGGGATAAGGCGCATCCTCATCCCAGTGAAATGCCTCCAGCTCATAGCCAATGGAATGAGTTGATATGGCCGCGGGAGTACCCGCTATCTCATTACGAGATGAGTTTTCTCCTGCCACACCTGGTTGAACTCCAAAACAAAAAAATAGATACGTATTTTACCCGTGTTTATAATCCTGTTTGGACCAATCCCGATGGGTGTTCCTGGATTGAGATGCTTGAAAATGAGGATAGTATCGGTTGTCATGTAGCGCTTACTCCGACGTGGAGCGAAACAGCGCAGTGGGCGGATTATGTGCTTCCGATGGGGCTGGCATCCGAGCGGCATGACTTGATGAGTCAAGAGACGCATGCTGGAACGTGGATTGGTTTTCGACAACCCGTCATGCGTGAATATTTTCGCCAGGAGGGTAAAATGAATGGCGATGAAAAAACGTATGAATCTAATCCGGGGGAAGTCTGGGAAGAAGCGGAATTCTGGATTGCACTTGCTCATAAAATTGATCCGGACGGATCTCTCGGTGTGCGCAAATACTTTGCAGATAAATCCGGTAAGCCAGTTTCGATTGATGATTATTACAAAGATATTTTTGAAAACGTGGAGGGTTTGCCAGAAGAGGCAGCCAGGGAAGACTTAACGCCGCTTCAGTATATGCGTAAATATGGCGCCTACGATGTGCCTTACAAAGGGCAAGATCGTTATGAGGAAGAAAAAGTTGACGGGCTTCCCATGAAAGATGGTACGACCCGCACAGGATTTCCAACACCTAGTAAAAAGTTAGAATTCTTTTCTCCAATAATGAAAGAGTGGGGGTATGAGGATCAATGCATTCCCGGCTATATTCGTTCGCATGTACATTGGCGGAATCTGGATTTGGAGAAGGGGCAGCGAACTCTTTTGCCAACATTCCGCTTGCCGACTCTCATTCATACGCGTTCTTCGAATTCAAAGTGGTTGAAAGAAATATCTCACACTAATCCTCTGTGGGTTCATCCGGAAGATATTGGGAAACTGAATCTTAAGAATGGAGAATTGGCACGTGTGTCTACAGATATTGGATACTTTGTAGTGCGGGTTTGGGAAACCGAAGGAATTCATCCAGGGATTGTCGGGTGCTCACATCACATGGGACGATGGAGAATAAATCGCGATATAGGTGGAGAGAAATTTTCCACCTCACTTGTTGATATTACCCGTAAGAACGGAACCTTTCTTTTTAGGGAAAAAGAAAAAGTGAAACCGTTTAAGAGTTCTGATAGTGACACTAGTAAAATCTGGTGGGAGGAAGCCGGAGTAAACCAAAACTTAACGTTTCCTGTTCACCCGGATCCCATCAGTGGCATGCATTGTTGGCACCAGCGGGTAACAGTAGAGCCAGCACATGAAGGCGATCGTTATGCCGATATTTTTGTCGACACCCATAAAAGTCGCGCAGTGTTTAAAGAGTGGTTGGCGGAAACGAAAAGTGCTCCAGGTAATGGAGGATTGAGAAGGCCCTTGCACATGCATCGACCTCTCAGACCAACAAAGGATGCCTATTACATAAAGGAGTAATTCCGCGCGGTCTTTTCTTTCTATGAGTCCAAACCGTGCTATTTCTAAAATTTGCCTTTTGGAATGGATGCTGGTCAATCAACGCGTGGAATGGTGCCAAAGACGAGAGATCCATTCAGGGAGCGTGGTAATCACCAAATAACCCAGGGTGGCGAAAAGAACCCAGTTCGCCAATTCATCGATCCATACCCAGGCTGTAGCGATCCCACTTAATTTTCGGAAAAGGGGTTCGATAAGCCATGACCAAAGTGACACGGCTGCTACTGCCAATCCCAGACGTGCTCCGACGCGCAAAGGACTTATACTAGTAAAGCTCCAGGCCCAAAGTTGAGGGAATGTGAAGAGCAAGAATACGAGGCGGTAATCCCAATTGTTTCCGAGCAGAAATGTTCCTATATAGATGCCGGCTCCGAGTCGGAAAGCATCCAAATGTTTGTTATCAGTCTGGGTTGGGGTTGGACGCAAACGGTCAATTAAAACCCCTGAAGCAACGCTACCCATGACTAGAAAGAACAATAAAACCTCTAACGCTCTCCAGGATTCAACCGTGGTGAGTCCGCCACGGTCGCGCCACATAAAAGCGACCACTTTACTCCCGTAGGAAAAGATGGGAGACCGCGGAGTTGCATGGCTAATTATTGAAAGATCGTTGTATGAAAGAATGACGTAGCCCATCGTCACAGCAGCGCACGCACTGAGGAGTATTAATAGCTCACGTGGTTTTGCGCGCAAGAGAAAGAGAAGGCCAGCAATTGGAAAAAGCTTGAGCACCATTCCGATAAGTATCCAGCTACAGGCAATCCAGTATCGTCCGTTTAGAGAATAGAGTGCCAACGCGCATAAGGTAAAAATGAGGAGATCGATATTGCCCCGTTCGAGAGCCATCATCACCGGTGGTGAAAGTAATCCCAAGAAAAGAACTAGTGTAGTGCGTCAAGCAGTCTGTAACATATCAAGCTTTGCTCGAGCACGCTTTACTTTTTCCA
>JAQBYJ010000130.1 GCA_027622555.1 Verrucomicrobiota bacterium | reverse complement strand
CTAGCGCTGCTCGTCCCGATAACACCAGCGATACGGCGTTGTCCTTGAATTCTTTCGTATACTTTCGTCTTTGCCTCATTGTTCTCATTTTATGCATTGTTTAGCACAACATGTCTCCCATTTTTCGGGGCAGGCTCATTCTTCAGCGATTTCGAGATATTCGAAAAAGGCGGCTTCTTGCTCCGTAGAGATGTCTTCCCGGTTTTGTGATTTAAAAGGTGGAGTGTCTTTTAAATTCACCGGTGGATTGAGGACTACCAGGGGAACATCAGCTTTTTCGCAAATGAGCTGCATCCGGCGAAAGTTTTCCTGAAAGTGCTCTATGACTCCCTCCTTACATTTCGGATCCCGTTGGTAGACTTTCAATCCGCGCTGGTAGTCCAGTAACGCGTCGACCTCCATTTTCATGGTGGGCTTTTTCAGGGATTGATAGTCCATGCCCGGTCCCTTCATTCGACGGTACCAGGTGTCCATTGCCTGATAAGTAGCCAGGTTTCGCACCACTTTCACAGGGCCTCCCAGCTGTTGAGCAATCTGTTTCAGGGAACCATAAGTCCTCGCTTCGAGAAACTCGTTTTGCCCAGTGCAAACGATAAACAGGTCGGGGTCGTAGGCCAGGCATTCCTCCATGATAGGAATCAACCGGTAACTGGCGTAGGAGATGCCGCCGCAATTAACTGCTTCGAATTTACGACCCGGGAAAGCGAGTCCGAGGTTTATTTCCAGCCACTTTGGAAAAGCCGTCTGGATAGCGTAGGGTCGCCCTTGCACCGTGGAGCCTCCCAGCACGAAAATACGAAAGGTATCCGAATCTTTGTAACGGTGAAATCCGTCGTTGATTAAATACACACTCCGCTCGGGCCGCAGCTCGTAGCGGTTGTTTAGCGGATTGAGAGCAAACAGCGGTTCAAGCGCGCTGAAACCGACAAAGGGATCGTTCCCCGCATCCTTTTGTCCGAAACCAAAAAAACGGCAAGTGAGCTCAACCAGGAAAAGGAGCAGGAAACCAAAACCAATCGCCTGAAGTCTCGCAAGCCAGCGGCTCAACTGAAGCATGGATGATTGAGATCCGGATTTCATTCGGGTGGCCTGGCTTGGACAGAAGCAGGCTCTTAAAATATCTATACAGTTATTGGGAGTTTATCGGCTTATGCATTTCTATGGCCGGACCTTCTGTTTCTCCCTTTGTCCAAAGAAGAAGGTTTTCCAGCCGAAGTTTTCCGTGGGTATAATAGAGAGGCTCTAACGTTTCAAAATGAGCTTTATACGCTTCTGCCCGGTTGGTTTCCCAGTCTTTGGATTTTTGATCGATTAACAGTGTTTCGAAAAGGAGTTCAGCTGTCGCCTCGGCGATTATCTGGTGGCCGCGGATGGACGGATGAACGTGATCAACGAGAATTTCACCGCCTATGACGGCTTCGCTGGTGTGTTCTTTGAGCAGGACCTGTAAGTCGATGTGCGGAATATGGTTTTTGTCGCAAAAGTCGTTTACAAAACTTCTCATGTTAGGTTGAAGTCGAAGCGGGCAAACATCCTCAATCAGGGCGGTCTGAAAGCTTTTCTCGGCTCTGACGAATTGACGTAGTGCCAGGTAACAATGACCGAGCGAGTAATGAGCCAAGGCATATTCCGGATCCAGGTCGATGGCCCACTTTAAATATTGAGCGGCTTTTTGTGGGTCCGATTCGTAATGCTCATTGGCCTGCTTTATCCATTCATGGTATGCCTCTTTTTGTGAATCGCTAAGGTTGCTATGGTGTTCCGATTTGAAGGGTGGGGTATCCTTTAAATTGACCGGAGGATTGAGGATCACAAGTGGCACACCTGCTTTTTGCGAGATACTGTCAATGCGTCTGATATTTTCCTGAAAGTGAGTAACGACTCCCCAATGCCATTTGGGATCCCGGTGGTAGGCTTCCAATCCGCGGCGATAATCGAGTAGGGCGTCGACCTCTCGTTTCATGGTAGGTTTCTTTTCGGAATCTTCCCTGAGTTCCGTTCCTTTGATTCGACGATACAGTCCATCCATTGCCTCGTAGGTTGCCAATTTACTGATGACTTTGACTGAACTACCTAATGGTTTGGCCAGTCTTTTAATGGAACCATAAGTCCGGGCTTCAAGAAATTCGTTTTGCCCGGTGCATAGGATAAAAAGGTCCGGTTCATAATCGAGGCATTCTTCAATAATGGGAACCAATCGATAGCTGGCGTATGAAATCCCCCCGCAATTGATCACTTCAAAGTTTTTATCCGGAAATGCCGTTTCGAGATTGATTTGTAGCCACTTCGGAAAGGCGGTCTGTATCGAGTAGGGACGGCCTTGGACGGTCGAACCACCGAAGGCGAAAATACGAAATGAGTCCTTACCTTTTTTCTGAGGAAAACGTTCCTGAATGAAGTAGGGATATCTTTCTCGGCGTGTTTGGTAATTCTCTGTGTTTGGGTCCAAAGCAAACAGGGGCTCCAAAGTACTGAATCCTACCAGTGGATCATTGCCGAGTGTATTGTCCCCAAAACCTAAAAGCCGAAATCCCCCCTCGATGCAGAGTAAAAGCAGGCACCCGAAACCAATGGCCTGAAGTTTGGTGAGCCAACGACTTACTTTTGGAAGCTGCGACTTTTGGGGCATATAACTAACAAATCCTCTTATTGGGCGATTTCGCCACCAAGGTGACTCCTGCCATTTTGGTTTATATTTTTTGTAGGAGTTAGCTTGCTGACGAAAATAGGTTACGATTGAAGTCTGAAAAATATCAATGAGTTTCCCTCATGTGCAATCACTGAAAACGGTGATTTATAATGGAGTGCGTCTTGAAAGTAAATCGAAACACTATTCGTGCCGGAGCGCTTCAATCGGATCAAGTTCCGCCGCCTGGGAGGCCGGATAAATTCCAAAGGCTATTCCCGTGAGGCCTGATATTCCGAAAGCGAGACCGACTGACCAGGGGGTGATGATCGTCACCATCTCGGTGGACATAGAGACTAAAAGCGGGACCAGGACGCCCAGCATTACCCCGATGACTCCGCCCCCGATTGAGAGCACGACGGTTTCTATAAGAAACTGAATAACGATGTCCTTCTTTTTTGCTCCGAGTGCTCGACGTACGCCGATCTCACGTGTCCGTTCCGTAACGGTAGCTAGCATGATATTCATAATACCAATTCCACCGACCAATAGTGAAATGGCTGCAATGGAACCGAGCACAATATTGAACATCCGTTTGGTGGCCTCAGCTTCGCGCAGCAGTTGCAAGGGGACGATGAGCTCAAAATCACTTTGGTTGTGAAAGCGTTTGAGAAGACCAGTGATCTGCTGCTCAGCGGCGATCACGGAATCGGTGTTTTCCATCTTCACAACGATCTGGTGAAGTTCTACTGTTTCGGCACTGAAACCACCCGCACTCCGGCGAATGAGTGTTTCTCCAAATCGTGTTTTGGCGGTTGAAAGAGGAATGTAGACATTGTTGTCCAAGGATTCGCCTTCCATCTCTCCTTTCTGAGGACGCTGCTCGGCGGTACCCGTTTCTCTTACCAAGCCCACAACCTGGTAATAAACATCCTGAACCCGAATGGTCGAACCGAGGGGAGATTGGTAAGTGAACAGTCTAGCTGCCAATCCGGATGTTATGACGCACACATTTCTTTGATGTTTCTCGTCGATAGAGGAGAGAAACCGTCCCGCCACTATTTCCATTCCTTGCATGGTCGGGTAGGCGGGAAGGGTTCCAATAACCTGACACGATTCCTGGTTTTTATTGAAGCGCACGTTCTCTCGAATGATTCGTAAAGGAAGCACACTGGAGACGTTGGGAATGGTGAACTGCAAGCGTGATGCGTCGTCGTAGGTTACTCCATACTTAATACCATAACTGCCTCCGGATGAACCGCTGTCCTGTTGATCCGGTGGTTTGATGCTGTTGATAATGATGTTGGTAGAACCGAGGCGCTTAATTCTCTCCTGGGCCTCATGGGAGGCACCTTCCCCGATAGCTAACATGGCGATTACCGAACACACGCCGAAGATCATGCCAAGCATGGTCAGCCCCGAACGTAGCTTGTGCAGCAACAGGCTCTTCACGCCGAGTTTTACGGTGTTGAGGAGTTGGTGTTGGGTTAGGCTTAGTTGGAACATTTAGAAAGGGGCGAGGGACGAGTGGCGAGTGGCGAGGGACGAGGGGCGAGGGACGAGGGGCGAGGGACGAAGGACGAAGGGCGTGGAATGGGTAGGGTAATGGAAAATTGTAGGAGAGGGTTTATCCCGCGATTGCGCAGAGCAGCCTCAAAATGATCGTGGGATAAACCCGCATCTACAGTTAAATTTTGAACAATCATGAGATTATTTGCGTACACGTTGTTCGTCTGTGTCGATACGGCCATCTTTCATACGGATGACACGGTCGGCGCGGTAGGCGATATCGTCGTCGTGAGTAACCATCACGATGGTTTTTCCCTGGCTATTCAGCTTATCGATAAGTTCGAGAACTTCCTTGCCGGTTTTAGAATCGAGATTTCCTGTAGGTTCGTCGGCGAGGATCATCAAAGGATCATTAATGAGGGAACGTGCGATGGCCACGCGTTGTTGTTGACCACCGGAGAGTTGGGTAGGGCGGTGATCAAGACGATCTTTCAGTCCAACGAGTTCCGCGAGCTCGATGCACTTCTGTTCATAATCTTTCAAGTTGACGCCCTGGTAAATCAGAGGGACCTGGATGTTTTCGATCACAGTTAGTTGCGCTATGAGGTTGTATGATTGAAAAATAAACCCCAATCGTTTTCCGCGTATGGCTGAGAGGGTGTCATCATTCATTTCAGCCACATTTTCCCCGCCTAGATAATATTCCCCGGAAGTTGGCCGATCAAGGCAGCCCAGGATATTCAACATGGTTGATTTTCCAGAACCGGAAGGCCCCATGATGGCTACGTACGAGCCTTCTTTGATCGCGACATCCACACCGCGTAACGCACGTACCTCGATTTCTCCGACCTGGAACGTCTTCACGATATTGCGTATGTCGATAATGGTCTTGGGTTCAGCAATCATATGGACTTGGAATTGTATGCCTGGTCAGTACCGGGAAGTGGAATAATCCGGGTCTAACTATCTTTCCGTTCGCGCTGTTTTTTTTGCCCACTATCCGTTTTTTGACGCTGCTCCTTCGGAGGTGATTGGTTTCTCTCACCAGCGCTGGGGGTGGAAGTCTCAATGTTAACCTTTTCGTCTTTGTGAATAAGTGCTCCAGCTAGGTCTTCGCTACTATCAAATGGTGGCGCAAGTAGGATATTGTCCCCGGAATCCAATCCGGATTTTATTTCGATAAACTTGTTGTTAAACATCCCAATTTCCACGGGCATCGGTTTCGGTCCGCCCAGGCCTTTGACAAAGCAAACTTGTTTTCCTTTCAGTGTGGTGACGCATTGAATGGGTACTTTCAGGACATTTTGGAGGTTTGCGATTACGATCTCCGCCCGTGCTGAAACCCCGGGTTTTATATCAGGGAGTTTATCCCTGATAATTATTTGGGTAGTGTAGACTTTTAAGTTTTCGTTGCCATAGCGGGTTTGGCTATCCGGCAATACTCCAATCTTGGTCACCTCACCACGGAAGCGATCATCAGGGAGAGAATCGAGGACAACAAATGCCGTCTGACCGACGCTTACTTGATTTACGTAGGATTCATGAACCTTGATATCCACCTTCATTATGGAGGTATCCGGGATTTTTACTATCGACTGGCGTTGGCGTACAGTAGCCCCTTCCTCGATCATGGACTCCTGGGAGTAACGACTGGAACTGGTGGCGTATACAAGCAGTCCGTCTTGAGGGGCGAACATTTTTGTGAACTCCATCTGCTCCTGCAGTTGCTCCAACTTGTTTTTCCCAAGTTCTAATTGGCGTCTGTCTATTTCAAGCTGAGAAAGGGCTTGCCTGATTTTGCTGTCACCCTGGGTTTTGACCCGGACAAGTTCTTGTTCAGCCTCTTCCTGCTTTGACTTGTATTCTGCTTCGAGTTTTTGGAGGTCGAATTCGTTCAACATTTTTTTGACGCTTTCCGCTTTTTCGAGCCCCAGGCTTTGGTTGGTGACCGAAAGCTTATCGCGATCCAGATTACTTTTAGTTTCGAAACCTTCCTCCGTTAATTTCTCGGACCACTCCAGTTTTTCCTCTGCCAGTTTAAGCGATTCTTGTGCGGTGATGATTTCAATCTGAGCATTCCGCATCTCCTGTTCCTTTTCAATTTGCTCAAATTTTTCCAGATCCATTTTTGCAAATTGAACACCCAGTTCGGCTTTGCGAATATCGCTTTCCACGGTGCTTTTGATGATAACCACATCCGTTTCAGACTTAATGAAATCAGCATTGTCGTCCTCGAACCGTATCAACTGGAAGTTGAGATTATTTTCAACTTCTTCCGTGTCCAACTCCACGATCAAATCTCCTTTTTTTACATAGGTACCTTCCGGGACTATGTAGATGATTCGTGAATTGCCGTTCACTTCGTTTCGAACGGTGACTTCGTTCACGGCTTGCAGTGTGCCGCCCTCCACGATGGAAACCAGAAAATCGCCCCGTTCCACTTTGTGGTAGGAATAGGCCTCTTCGCCGTTGCTTCCACTTCCCAACACGGTCCAAAGTATCCCGACCATTACGACCCCGATGCAGGCGGAAAGGATGGGGCGTTTTTTTACGAAGGGTACTATGAAGTCCTGTGCCTGTTGACGCTTTTCATTGATCCGGTTCAGTCGGCCGGTAGGTCTTTCTTTGATTTCGTTTTCCATGTTATTGAGCGAATAATTGATCGGGCGTTATCACAGTGCCATCTGCTGAGATAGTTGAAGATTCAGTGGCACTATATATTCCTGCTGGGAGTTTTACTTTGCTGGATTCCTTTAACCAAAATCGGGTTGTATCGGTGTTCAATATTCCAAGTTCGAGTAGAAGATTCAAGCGTGCTTCAAGGTAATCGACCAATGCGGCAGTTTGTGCATTTTGTGCTGCAATTAAATCATCCTGTGCTTCTTCGAGGTCTCTGTAAATAGCCTTTCCAGATTCAATCGAAAGCTGGGCACCGGCGACTTGTTTCACCGCCAGCTCAACTGCATTGGTTTGGATTTGGTAGTTTTGGTCAAGCCGTTCCAGTTCACGCAGGTTTTCATCAATTTGAGAGCGAAGACTATCCAGGGTCAATCCGAGTGCGCGAAGTTCCGATTCAAAACGAATAAGTGAGGCACGGTAGTTGTTTCTTTCTCTTAACCGGTCGATGGGTAAGTCAAGTTGGATACCGACAGAGGTGCGAACCTCGTCGAAATCAAAGTGGTTATAGTTTCTGGGTGCTTCGCTATCCACAGACGCGTTTGCAAATATGCCCAGGTCTGCTTTGAGGTTATTGGCAGCAATGCGAACCTTGCGCTGTACATCTTCGAATTGATCGATGGCATTTAAGAGCGGTAACCGATGGTCTACCGACAGCTGAAAGCCCATCCGGGTGTTTATATTGTGAATGATGAGGCCATTGGCTTGGAGAAGTTCTATTTCCTCGTCTTGCAATTGAAGGTCTACGGTCTGAGGTAGTCCCAGCGTTATCTTAAACTGATCCAATGAATTCTTATAACGGACAATGGCGTTTATATAACGGTTGCGTGCTGAAAGCTCGGCTTGCTCCGCCTGATTCACATCCAGTGCTTTTTCACGATCCACTGAACGGGCTCGCAGGTACTTTGTAGCTACGATCCGGGACTGATAATTGTTATACTCATTGAAGATGGTGTCCTTTTGCTGCAACAGGCGGAAGTAATCGATGACAATGTCGATCTCAAATTGATTTTGGAAGTGGCTGAAATCACGAATGGCATAGATGACATTTCGTTCAGCTTGAGTGAGTCGTTCCGCTGCGGCTTCCCGGCCAGCTCCCCTTAGCAGAGGTTGGAAGACGCTAAAACTTAAAACGGATGAAGCGGATTTTCTTGAATCTCCAGTCAGAAAACGAAGAACGTCGTTGGCGATACTCACACTTACATTTGCGCCGGTAGTTAAAAATTGTCCCACGCCAGCATTGCTGTCTATGGTTTCATTTCTTTCACCGTTTGCTCTACGGTTTCTTGAGCCGGTCGCTCCGGCAAAAAATTGTGGGGTAAATTCGTGGCGCTCCCCCGTCAGGGTAAGGGCGCTCAGGTAAAGGTTTTCTTTTTCCCGTTGATATTGACGGTTTTGGGTTACAGCCATTTTGATGGCATCGTCGATGAATAGAACGGTACGTGAATTTCTTTCCCGATCATCGAAAATCTCGTCGACACTGATATCATCGGGCTTCCGGTTTGTATAGGAAGTCTCAATTGAAAAATTCGACGTCTTGCCAAACAGTTGTTCTTCCACTTCAGCTACAATTTTTAATACAGCATCGTCGGCTTTCTTGCGATGTGCAGTGGTGCTACATCCGCTTAAAACAATCAGAAACATGAAGCTGGCCACTTTGGGGAGTGGCCAGCTAATTCTCAGGGCAGAATTCATATGAACTAAATATTCGGCTGAATACTGCTTCTTTCTCTTCTACTAACTTTGAAAACCCAAGTCCGCCCGCTGCGAACTAAGGTTTCTTTTTCTTCAACTAATATAGGGTATCTAGCGTTCTTTATCGAATTGTTTAGAGGGGGATTTTGGGGAATAAAATTTGTTTCGGGATTACTATGGCAGGAATTTTGCATGGTTTGGATCTGGATAGGATTAATTAACAAGATCTTCAGCGTGTTTTTTCAGGAGCCTTTCAGCTTCTCGTCTAACATCTTTATCTGAATCGGAGGAGGCGACTCGTTTAAGCCAAATGAACAGTTCCGGATCTGGCAAAAACCCAGAAAGCGCATCAATGGCTTCTTTGCGAACGCGAGGGTTCGGACTCGATGAGGATGCTTCAAGTAATGCTGTTGCCAGCTCAGGCGTATCCATATCGTCGAGTAAATTGAAGATCTCAGCCTGCATGTTGAAATCGCTGGTGGTGTAATAAGCATCTACCATCTTACATGCTATTTCGTCCGTTCTTTTGTCGCAAACTTGTAGTATACGAAGAGCCACCAGTTTTCGTTTCAGGGAAATACTATCGTCGAAAATTTGACGTTCGGCTTTTTCAAGATGTTCTTTTGTCGGCTGCATAACCCCTCTCACCGTCATGGTCCATCGCATGGACTCTACCATATGGTTAATCTTCTCCTGCTCTGAGGAGTCGATATTGGTCAATTCGATCTGTTGGATGGTCGAAACCGTACCTTCACTTGCTACCAGGTCTGCTTCAAACACGGTGCCTTTAAGGTGAGCGATTTCACGCTCAAGTTCTTCGATTCGGTCTCCTGTGGTGGTTTGAACGAGATCTTCTGTCTTCAAATCCAATGAAATTAGAAAAGCCGCAATCGAGAGTGACAATGCGGCTAATACTAAGAGGTTATTGACTACGGGTTTCACAGAGTGGCGGTTGCTTTTGAATATTCATAATAACAGCTTCCACCTTACCGTGACCTTACCGAATTTGGAAAAGACAATCAATTTGGCCGACAAGCTGGACATTTTTACACCGTTCGGCCATGGATTGGCTTTAAACGGTATCCTGTCATTTTTATGAAATTGCTCCTGGTTGAGGACATGATTTACTTGCGCGAATCCATTGCTACGGGTCTGCGTCGGGGTGGTTATGCCGTTGATACCGCAATCGATGGTGAAGAAGGGCTGTATATGGCTAAAACCGGGGAATACGATGTCCTCATTCTTGATATCATGTTGCCGAAATTGAATGGCCTTGAGTTGCTGGCGCAATACCGGGCCAAAGGTGGAGCTTCTTTGGCCTTGATGCTGACCGCGAAAGATACGTTGAAGGATAAAGTGCTTGGGCTTAAAACCGGAGCGGATGATTACCTGGTTAAGCCTTTTGCGATGGAAGAATTGGAGGCACGGGTAGAAGCTTTGTGTCGGCGATGCTATGGAATTCGCCAAACGGTAATCGAGTCATCAAATTTGAAAATCGACCTCGCTACGAAGGAAGCCCGAATTCAAGGTAAGCCAGTGTCTTTCAAGCCAAGAGAGTATCGAATCCTTGAATATTTGGCCATGCGGCGTGGAGAAGTCGTGTCTCGAACTGAAATTGAAGCCAAAATTTACGGCGACTCGGACGAGGTTCGGAGTAATACCATTGAGTCGGCTATTTCATCCATTCGAAGAAAATTATCCGAAGCGGGTGGCCATTGCCCGATCGAAACACGGGTAGGGTTGGGCTACATTTTCGTAGACTAACTATGTTATCGATCAAAGCGAGATTGGTCCTGTTGACCATGCTAAGTATTGCTGCCATTTTTGGCATCTGTGGCTTTTCGATTTACCACTTTGCCCGTAAAAATCTGGTTGAGCGTTTTGATCAGCGGCTTCGGGTCCAGGCCTACTCTATAATGACTTCCACCTACCAAAGACGCGAACAAAAGGTCGAAGTGCTTTTTAGCGACCGTTTTCTCAGGGAATTCAGCGGCAACCAAAGGCGTGCATTTTACCAGATCTGGAAGAATGAAGACGAGATAGTAAAGCGGTCCGAATCGCTCGGAGAAAATGACCTGCCTAAGCAATATGGCAAAGAGCGTGAGCCAAAGTACTGGGATTTGGCTCTGCCGAACGGGTTAAGCGGACGAGCCATTGGAATCCGCTACGAACCCCGAGTTCGCGGTGCGCGCGAAATCCAATACAATGAAGGGTTTAAGGTGATATTGGTTGTTGCAACGGATGTGAACGAAATTGAAACGACTTTGGCTGGTCTACGGAATCTTCTAACCCTCGGTGGAATCGCAACGCTTGTGCTTTCACCCGTCTTCGTATTAATTGCGCTAGGTAGTGGGTTGAGTCCCCTAAAAGAATTGGTTGGTCGAATGGGAAAGGTGGATGCGGATTCTTTGGAAACCCATTTCGATGAAGGAACGCTGCCGATCGAATTGAGGCCAATCGCCGGGCAGTTGAATGATCTCTTTAATCGGCTTAAAAAATCCTTTGAGCGCGAGCGACAATTCAGTGCGGATGTGTCACACGAACTTCGAACACCTATCGCGGCCCTTTTGAATATAGCGGAGGTCGGGATAAAGTGGAAAGACGGGGATTCGAAACAAGACTACGAAGCCATGCGCGCTATATCGTTGGAAATGCAACAAACCGTTAGTCAGTTGCTCGAACTTAGCCGCGCAGATAGCGGCCACATCGATCTCCATATGGAGACCGTTGCGATCGAGGAAGTTGTATCCAGCATTTGGAGTCGTCATAAGGCTGAGGCCGGCAGGCGGCAACTAACAACCAAATTATCCGGATTAAAAGATGTCATTTGGGTTGTGGATAGAACGCTGTTTGAACACATGGTCGATAACCTCATCAATAACGCTGTTTCTTATGCCCCTGTCGGTGGGGAGATTCAGATAGAAGTTCTGGAAGATGGGAAACGACTTGTATTTCGCAACGTCAGTATTGAGCTGGAACAGTTGGATATGGAAAAGCTATTTGACCGTTTTTGGCGTAAAGACAGTGCCCGGTCGATGGATGAACATCGCGGACTTGGTCTGGCGGTTGTTGCGGCCTTTGCCGAAAAAATGCAATTGCAGCTCGAGCCTCGATTAATCGATGAGGGTGTTTTTGAAATGGCGGTTATATATTCCACAAAGGGGGATTAGCCTTTTATTATTAACCTCAATCGAGACTGGTCATGAACTTATTCAAAAAACTCACCTGTTTAATTCTATTTCCATTTTTGATTCTAATCTGCGGATGTTTTGATTCGGCCCCATCCGAAACCCTTTTGTAAAAGATGATATTGCATTGGATAGCTGGAAATCACTTGCGCCCTATCGAGTAGCGTTTCGCAAAGGAACCAAGGTCGTGGAGAATAATATTAAGGGTGTCGTTGCGAATCAGTTTCCAACAGATTCTATTGAGGAGGCCTTCCAATTGCTCGCCAATGATCTAGTGGATGTCGTCATTTCCGATAATATCGACGGAACCTATCTCATCGCCAGCGATGAGTATAGGGATAGTGGCATCAGACTTGTCGAAAAGCCCATCGATGATGCCCTGCTCTTTTCTTATCTTCACAAAAAGCATGCAGCGCTTGTTCCTTTGTTTGCCAAAGCCATTAAGGACGCGAAAACAAACGGGACATACGAACGAATCGTTGGGGAACCCCCCGTGCGTGATTAAGCTTGTTTCGACTCCCTACTCGTACGTTTTGTGTATTCCCCGGTCAACGAGTTTCGATATGTGGCACACTCTCCTTTAGGATTAGGGAATTTAGATGTTCTTTTTCAAGGCACATGAACTATTTATCCGTTTCCCCATGTTTTCCCTAAATTTTGATCGGGGATTAGCTTAAATAATCAATGTGAAAGCTCTAAGGTTTCAGTTTATCCTGTATATGCGCTATTGCCTGTTGACCTGACCATAAAAAAAAATCAAAAACAGAACCACTTTACGTTCCCTGAAATGCTCTCACTTCTCAAAGTTGCAATGGTTGGAAACCTTTATTCAATTCTTCTTGGATGTTTTTTTGTTTCAATGGTTTTGGTCAATTCCACGTACGGCCTTACAAGCTTGCAGTTAGGTGATTCAACAGGTTCCGCAGGTGGCGTGGTAAATGTCCCTTTATTACTGAGCACTTCGGATGTTGTCAGTGGAGCTCAGATAGATTTATATACAGATCCGAATGTGGCTGTCATCGCTTCGGTGTCTGGTTCGGACGCAGGAGCCAATCATATTGTAGATAGCGAACCGATGTCTGAAGCAGGCAAGACTCGGGTGGTCGTTTATTCCACCAGTAATGATGCATTGTTTTCAGATGTACTGATTGATATACAATTGGTACTTAAATCATCGGTAGCACAAAACGATCGTTCCATTATAGTGGAAAGTGTGCAATTTGCGGATGACGGTGCTGGATTTGTGAATACTGTTCTTGTTCCGAACGCATCTTTTGCGGGGCCGGATTCATCCGTCGTTTATAGAATGGGTGACATGGTAAGTGCGAGTAGCATCGCCTATGGAACAAATACGCCTGTGGATCGAGTTGAGTTTCTTGTGGATGGAGCTTCAGTCTCGGTAGATTCCGAGCCTCCTTATGAGATGGAATTCCCGCTGCAATATTTTGGGAATATCACGATATTTGCCCGTGCTTATGATCAGGAAGGCAACTGGTTTACCAGTGACTCGGATTCCTATATGGTAAACTTTCCAACCAGCCTTGAGGCTTGGCTAAATGTATTTTTCACCAGCGGAGAACAATTGGATCCAACTGTTGGCGCACTGTCGGCAGACCTTGATCTTGATGGAGGCGCCACCCTGTTGGAATATGCGATGGGATTGCATCCTCGACGAAGTGATAGCCCAAGAAATTCCTCTTTTATACTTAATCCATTTACCGGGAGTTATGAGTTCGGTTTTATCCGTCCGGTTGGCGTAACCGGTGTTAGTTATCAGCTTCAAGTTTCCGAAGATTTGGATCAGTGGGACAACACCACCGGTTTTATCGATGTGGTACCTATCGATTCCTTTTGGGAGGAAGTTCGGTTTTCCATGCTGGAATTAAATACACCTCGTGAATTTGGCAGAGTGCTAATTAAAAAGGAGGATCCATGAGCCGCTTGTGGAAACCATCTTGGTTAGCCTTTATAGGTGCCTTTTATTTTGGACTAGGTTCAACCTTGTCTGCCATTCCTGAGAAGGTCGGTGACCTGGAT
>JAQBYJ010000129.1 GCA_027622555.1 Verrucomicrobiota bacterium | reverse complement strand
ACATTACCCATATGCGCGACGAGATCGATGCTTGGGAAAAAGATCGCAATAACCGCGCCGCGCCGATCAATTGGCAGTTCACCAACGAAAAAGCCCGAATCAAACTGACTCGCCTTTATCCGAATTTATAGATGGTACAGGGTACTAGACCCACTATTGGGGATAAAATACGCCGGCTTTTCGGTTGATGGAGGAATCGTGTCGGGAGACATTACCAATCGAAGCATATTCGATTTTGCCGGTGAATCACTTCTCAGCAAAGTTGAAAACACTGGCGTTTTTTACTTATTCAACGGCTATATCCAATCCGAATTTAAAAATCTAGGCCAATTATCGATTGCAAATGCTGAAGGGCCGAACCCTCTAAACCTTGAAAATCTAAACATTATCAATGAGGGGATGATTTCAAAAGACGGAAGCACTCCGCTCGAGGTTAAGTCCCTGACAAATTCGGGTAACCTGGAGATTCTAGATGGTAAATTGTCCGTATTGGATTCGGTTGAACTGATTTCCGGAACCATATACCTGGAGGAAGATACCGAACTCCAGTTTAATCCAGGTCAGGAGACTCCGCTACTCATTCGTAATGGAAAATTCAGGGGTAAGGGCACCGTAAGCATTTCCAGTTCTGATAAGAACATTGTTGGGATAAAAGGGGTGGAGAACGAAGTACGAAGCATTTCATCCAACTCTGGGATAACCCTGAATATAGAAAACACTACTTTGGAAAATGTTTTATTCGAACAGATGACCGAAGGTAAATCCACGACCTACTTGAATGAATTTTTTTTGAATAACACTGAATGGAAAATCGGATCTGAAAACATTCTAATTTTAGGTAACGTAGCATCAGTGTCTGTACCGACAATGTCGCCCTATGTGGATTTTCTGTCCGTGCAGGACGCAGGATTTTTACACCAAGGAACCGGTGAGTCGATTTTGAACGTTTCGTCTATATTCAATGCCGGCGAGATTCAAGTGTCCGATATAGGCACCCTGAACATAAATACAAGAGGTTCCGATTTTTTTTTCAATGCCTTCAAGCCGATCGCAAACCTGCCAACCCTGGAGCTATCGAATGGGAAGTGGATCGTCAACAAGGGAGGCAGTCTTAATCTGAGTCATGATCAATCAATTAAAGATATTACGTCCATTGGAAAGTCAGCAAAATTGATTATTGGAGGAGGAGCGGGTGGTAGCAGTCCCAACTTTAACGGTGAAGCCAGTATAGGTTTCGGACTGGGGCAAACAAGTATTGAGGATTTTTTGGCTCAACCGGATCCCAAGAAATCTGAATCGTTCCAACTCAAAGGACACCTGACGATAGATAACACCTCATTTACCGTGTTGGGAATGCACTACAACTCAACGGATGTGTTTAAGCTCGGCCCGTATGCCACAATTTCCGCTGATGAAAACGGCACGGTGGAATTGTGCAACGAAGCTGTTTTAACCCTGGAATATGGGAAGGTACCGTACACGGAACATGGGACCTTAAATGGAGGAAATTTAATAGGCATAGGCATCTTAAACGGAAATAGAATCAACTCCGAAAGTACAAAACCCGGGAAATCTCCGGGAAGACTCATAATCAACGGATATTTTGAGCAGACCCAAACAGGTATATTGGAAATTGAACTTTTTGGCACGGAGCCGGGAACCGAATATGACCAATTGGTTGTCAACGGAACCGCAACCCTGGGAGGAACCCTTCACGTCATTCCGGCCACAGAAATTACTGAGAGTTCTTCCTTTGAACCCCTTTTGGCCAGTTCCGTTGTGGGCGACTTCGACCGGGTGATTGTGGAAACCTCATCCGGGCGTAACACTTATACCGTCACTCCTGTGTCAACCGGCATCCAGATATCCCCTGCTACCCTGGAAGTCACGACCTTCACCGAATTTCGAGATGCCCTCTTCTCCGAGACCGATATTGCCGACGACACCATAGGCCTGACTACCTCCGATCCAGACGGTGATCAATTCTCAAACCTCCTGGAATACGCCATGGATCTGAATCCCTGGGTAACCAACAAGAATCCTACGATTGTGGAATTCGAGCCGGCAGCAACAGAAGGATTCGGTCGAGTAAAAGTAAAGTTCCCCTGGGCCAAGGACATGACGGATGTGGATTATGTGATTCAGATTTCCCCCGACATGACCGTGTGGTCGGACTTGTCATCCACGGTCGAAGACACGATCGACGAAGGTACCCACGAACTATTGACCGTTGCAGCTGAAATAGACCCGCCTGCCAACGAGCGCCTGTTTGTGAGAGTACTCGTTACTCAACAGGAGCTGTAACTTTACATCCTCTCAGCTCTTCGCTCCAGGCTCTCAGCTCTAACTCAGTCCCCTCGCCTTCTTGGTCTTTTCGTAGGCTTCGTTGCACTTCTTGAATCTGGACAAACAAGTCTCAATACACACGATAATCATTAATTCGTTACCGCGGTTACAACAGATCATCGGTAATTAATATTAAAATTGTTATGACCGATGATGACTCAAACCAGCCTCTTAAACAGAACTGGCAGCCCTAAATACCGGCTATCGCTGACCAGATTGTTCGTAGCTTCGTGTAGCTTGATTTGCAGCCTGGTCGTTCAACACCGCCAGGCCTCAGCGCAGGTCGTTACCATCGAAGTTGAAAAAGGAGTTACTCAAGACATCGACGGAAACACCATCACTTTTACGGATACTAATTTCATTTTTCTGACTCCGGATGAAAAAGCTGTGTTTGCCGGCGGACCGATACCTCAAGGAGGAGGTGAAGGAAGTACCAACGTTATTTACACATCTCTTGCCGGGGAACCCCCTGTACCTGTGTTTGAAGCTTTGAGGTCGGGAGGAGGCGTGGCGTACATTAGTAATGGTGATGCAGTGTCAAGCGGGCAACGGCACCTGGGTTATTTCGACAGGGATGAAAACGTTTTTTCTGTAAATGTAGATACCGGTGAAAGCATCGCTCAGGGAGAGAGATGCTTTGAAATACTTGACGTATCAGAGGATGGACGGGCGCTTTATTTCAAGTCTGGGGATGACGGGGATGATCGTGTCATGCTTGGAGATACAGAAATCCTCAAAATGGATGGTTTTTTTGGGGAATACAGTGTCAGCGATCCTGGCGAATCCGATGTATCCATCAATGCTGCCGGTGACACATTTATTAACTTATACACGACCACAAGGAATGAGGATAACATCCGCATCAACATTTTGATCAAAAATGGATCAGTCGTAGACAGCGGCTTGATTGATTGGGCGATTCCCTACATCGAGGGTGGCTATTTACTGTATACCAAAGATGACACCTTGCTCATCAATGGAACTGAGCTCGTAAATGCAGCAAGGGTTAACACAAAGAATTTTGTCATAAATCCCAACGGTGATTTTTATTTCCACGGAGCTGAGTTTGGCATTTATTTCTATGATGCGGATGCGGAAGGGGAAAAGACCTCTCTCATCCTCGACCGAAATCAACGAGAATTATCAGATTGGTTTGCACCCCTGGCGCTGACTAGCCGAGGCGACCTTGTTGTAGTCAATACGGGTTCCCTCTCCTTACACCTGCTGAAAGCCGACAGTGGAGATCTGGTCACCTTCTTAGAAGCAGGGGACTTAGTAAATGATCGAACCATTTCATCCCTATCTTTCAGTGTGGGAGATCTCGTTGAAAATATTCATTTCAATAACGACCAATTGATCGTAGAGGGTAATTTTGAAGACTCCACTTCGCGGGTAATCTTTCGAATCGATATTTATGGAAGTGCTGCGCCTGTCTATACCGTCTCGGAACTCTGTCCTGAGGAACCGGCCAGTGCACCGGAAACCGGGGAGCAGCTTTACCCTGACCCATTCATGGCCTCCGACCCCATCCAGCTCAACGAAGGCCCCTGCGGCGGCGATTGGCACAAGCGCATCTGGAAGGACACGGGGACCGGGAAGGATATTCCTGGTTACACACCCGGTATTCCCGGCAACGAGAATGTTATAGTGGATACGCAGGACGTGAATCTGGCAATTACACAAGGCCCTATAAGCCTAAGAGCACTAAATATCACAGGATCAATCGAAGTCAACAAACCCCTGACTCTTGAAGAGAATTCCAGTGTGGAGAACTTGATTCTAAACTCCAGCTTATCAATCGGGGCTACGTTTACTCATACCTATATAGGTGAAACCGGCACTGCGAGCTCTGATCTTACGAATTCAGTCATCATGGGGAATGGAATTTTTAACAATGAAGGAGGCATAAATTTAATTCAAAGTGAGCTGAACACCCATCTGATAAATCGTGGCTTTTTCACTTCATCCAATAGTGCAATAAATGGAGCAGTTGAGAACAAAGTATCATTCTCTCTGACAGGTGAAGAAAATCAATCCATTCATTCACCTTTATTCACAAACGACGGAACGTTTATCAAAACCGATATATCTGAATGTTCATTAACCGGAGCCTTTCATAATAACGGCATGGTTCTTTTAACTGAGGGCAACACTCATTTTAACGATTTTCTAAACAACGGTGAGATAAAGATTACCGGAGGATCTCATAGAATGACGGGCGATATTGATTTCGAGTTTGGAGATATTGATATCAGCAAGGAGGCAAACTTAGAAATTTCAAATGATCTTCGCGTACTCACAGATTTTAAAGTAAGCGGAAGAGGAACCTTAAAATTCTCCCACGCCGAGGTTCACTTGGATGCTGGAACCTTAATAAATATGGAAGTCGATAATTTTCAAATAACCAATGAAACTGTGATCGATGGGGAAGGTGAATTGGATATTCAGGGTTACATGGAAGTGATCGATAGTACGGTTAAATCTAATTTCACGAATAGCAATGGTATCAATTTGGTAAACAGCTCAGTGTCCGGTGATGTACTGAACTACTTTACGCTTGGGCTTGAGAACTCGAGTTTCTCAGGATCCGTGGACAGTTCAGGTTTAATCTTTCTTGATAAAGGTATGGCTTCATTCAAAGGCGATTTATATTTGCGGGGCAGCGAACAAAACCCAAGCGAAATCAAAGCAATGTTCGATACCAATATTAATATTGAAGGAACTGTGGATGTGGCCACACATGCTCATTTCACTGGAGAAGGAGCCATTTCTTTGATCGGTTCTGCGGTGAACATTCCTGATGGATCGGAGCTTAGAAATTCAACCGATTTGTTGGGCGAAGGACTAACCTTTAAGAAGAACTCCGTTCTCCTCGGAACGGGGGTTGCAGGTAATGTTAGCGAAGTTGGGCGATTTATTAACTTCGGAAAAGTTCACTTCCAAAGTGGAGTAATCGACGGAATTATTGTTAGTAATCCGGATGGTGTAGGAGCTGTAACTTTCTTTTTTGAAGATGCTCCTGATGAGGTTGACGAAATGCGTGTCATCAACGGACACTTTCTTAATTCACGACTTGTCGAACAATCGGCAGTTGTTCAATTGGACACCAAAGCGGTAGTAAGAAACTCGGGAATCTGGACTTTATGGGAAGATGCTAAACTGGAGTACTCATCAAACAGCGAAGGACAAGTGTTCGAAAACCAACCCGATGGCACCTTATTAAAGAGTGGAGCAGGAAACGCAATTGTTGATGTACCCTTCAATAACAACGGAAACGTTTCAGTCAACGGGGGAACCTTAATTATGGAGCGCGGTGCCTTACTCAATACGGATAAGAATCTTGTTAACGTTACTCTTAGAAATGGAAGTAAGATTCACCTTAAAGGTATGGAAGACATTTTCACATACGATATTGCAGGACCAACGACCATCTCTAGTGGCGATGGTGTCGGTAAATTGATTATTGATGCACCCATAAAAGTATCCGGAAGTGAGTTAATGATTGTAGCGGACTCTGAATGGAGATCAGGGGATATCAATATTAACGATGGAAGTATCAAAATTGTAGCAGACTCTGAATGGAGATCAGGGGATATCAACATCAAGGATGGGAGAATCGAAATTGGAGCTCCTAACACGGCGCCCGAAATCAAAATCGTTGGCGAACAAAGATCCCTTGGTGGAGAAGACGGTAGCCTGTTAGTTCGTCAAGGGGCAACAGTCGTACAGGAGGCAATTATTAAAATCGAAAACTCAATAAGATTCACATGGCGGATTCAATTCTGAAGTGCAAGAGAGCGAACGATAGGTGAGTTAGGTGCTTGCGAGCACCCTCGCCTAAGCGAGAAGCTCTCAGAGTGATGAATTCATACAAACACCTAACTCAAGAAGAACGCTACACGATAGAGCATATGTGTAAAGGCGGATATAAACAAAACGAGATTGCTGAATGCCTTGGGCGCAGCGAATCGACGATCAGCCGTGAGCTTGCACGTAATGTAGGCGGACGTGGCTACCGTCACAAGCAGGCTGATGAGAAGGCGGATCAGCGTCGTTTCGAAAGTCGCAAACGCAAGAAGTTCACCGTTGAGCTTCAATTGAAGATCGAAGGTCACTTACGCGATGATCTGAGCCCTGAACAAGTCACAGGGATAATGCGCAAAAACGGCGAAGAGACCGTCAGTCATGAACGGATCTATCAGCACATCTACGCGGATTATGACCATGGAGGAGATCTCTATGTCCACCTAAGACAAGCTCGTAAAAAACGTCGCCGCCGATTAGGCCGAAAAGATCGGCGCGGTCGAATTCCGAACCGTGTGAGTATAGATCAACGCCCGGCGAGCGTGGATACGAAGCGCTACTACGGTGACTGGGAGGGCGACCTGATCGTGGGTAAGAAACACGAAGGAGCGGCCTTAACCTTGGTGGAGCGCAAGACCAAACATTGCTTGATTTACCCGCTTGAAGGCAAGGGTGCCGATGAAGTGATGTTGGCGATGATAGTGGCGCTGTGGCCGTTCATCGGAAAGCTCCGCAGTATAACCCTGGACAATGGCAAAGAGTTTTCCGGACACGAGACAGTCAGTGCGGTTTTAGGCACGCGGATTTATTTTGCGCATCCCTATTCGTCGTGGGAGCGGGGACTGAGTGAAAATACCAATGGACTGATCCGCCAGTATCTGCCCAAGGGGCAAAGTTTGAAAGGGCTTACTTTGGAGCAATGCGAACGCATCGAAGAGAAGCTCAATAGTCGCCCAAGAAAAGCACTCGGCTTTACCTCACCAATAGAACTCTACCACAAATTGATTGCCGCATGAATATCGGCAAGACAACCTCCATTAAAACTTCACAGCTGCCTTCGCTTCGCTCCGGCCTTGCCGCTTCGCGGCACCCCTTCGGGGTCGGCCTCCACGAAGCGAAGGCAGCTGTTGTAAACCACATCAAAGAACTAATCTTCCACACATACAATAATACAAAGCTTCTAGCCTCTTGCACTTGTTAGTTGAATCCGCGAAACTACAGCAACCGCCTTATTCCGATTATGCCCTTAAATCGTTATTACCGCAGTCATGTTGCCCTACTTTTGTCTTTGGTTGGCTGGTCGGAGTCGGCCAAGTCGATATTGGAAAGCGTTAAGCAAGAGACTAATGAAATGGTTTTCAATATAACAGGGATTCATGACAACCGCTACTTATTCCTACAGCTCATGTCCTGGATGGATACTGAAACTGCGGTTGAGTTGCTGTTCGATCCACAGGCCAATCACAATTTGCTAAAGCGAAAATGGGAGCTCGCCACCGACTATCTGCTCAATCAAAGACTTCTTAAACACCCTCGCGTCGTAGAGATGTTGGTACAGGACGGTGACTGGATAGACTACCTGGCAGAAAGAATTCCAGAATACGCCGAGTACAAAAGTCGGTAAGGGATATCAAAGAGTGTGGCGACTGACCCGCCAGGACTATTCCCGGGATCGCCAATGTCCTGATTGGCAATTTTAAGGGTTCATGATGACAAACCAGTCGCAGATGCGAGGTGATGTTTCGAATCACCCTCTGTAGGAGCGAATTACATTTTCCAAAAATAAATGACAAGTTGTTGAAGCAAACAGCGCAGGAGTGTGGTGAACCAATCTAAATCATCATGAAAACAATCACAAAAACACTCGTATACTTAATTGGATTAAATCTTGTTTCTCTGACCGCAATTGCTGCCAAGGAGGAAACCACTTCAAGGGATTATCAATTGCCCACTTACAAAGTGGAAGACATGACCCTTCCGGTTCCCACCAAGGTAGTCACACCACGACTTCGGTCCGGGCTGTTTGGAGAAGAAGTAAAGATGCTCTTCACTATTACGGACAAGGGACACGCGATTCACATTCGTTCCAGCAGGCCCTTTTCTGATAACCCGACCCTAGCGGGCTCCTTGAGCCAGGTAATAGGCAAATGGGAATTCGAACCAGCACGGGACAAAAATGGAAGCGCCATGACGGTTAAAGTGTCACTTCCGGTCAAGGTCGTTAGAAAAGGCGACAGTTCAGGATATACCGCCAGTCTCGCTCTCGGAAAACCTACCTTGGTAGCCAAGTCGAAATAATTCTATTTACTCTATCTCTATTGAACCGCCCTTCCAACGAAGGGCGGTTTTCCCCATTTAGAATAATTTGCAATTGATCCTAGCAGCAACCCGGATATCCTGATTCCCAACCATTTTCGAAATGTCTCCTTCCTCCCAAAAAGATGGCTCCACTCCCGACAGCGACTTCTATGAGCTTGTCTACGAAGAACTCAGGCAGCTGGCTCATGCCAAGATGTCGAAAGAGTATGTCTATTCGACCATACAGAGCACTGCCCTGGTCCACGAAGCCTGGTTGAAATTGGGAGGAGATGAACAACCTCAATGGAGCGATCGTTCCCACTTCTTCGCGGCGGCGGCGGAGGCCATGCGCCGCATATTGATCGATCGGGCACGTAAGCGAAGAAGAAAGCGGCACGGTGGAGACTTGAACCGCGTAGCACTGGAGAATCTGGATGCCCTGCATGACCGTGCAGATGCAGACGACCAGCTCATTCGGATCAACGAGGCCCTTGAAAAATTGGCACTAAAAGATGAGCGCAAAGCCGAGTTGGTAAAACAGCGTTTCTTCTTTGGACTTTCCCTGGAGGAAGCGGCGCAATCCCTGGGAGTCTCTCCCACCACCGCTCAACGTTGGTGGACCTATGCACGCTCCTGGCTCTACAATGAAATTTCAAATGAGTAGGTTCGAAACGTACCCTTCTTTTTTATGTGACTGATAATTTCGACAACCGGGAAGAGACCCTCTTCCAGAAATGTTTGGACGTTCCTCCCGAGGATTGGGAGCAGTTCCTGGAATCTTCATGCCCGGATGATCGCGAGCTCAGAGAAACCGTGCTGCGTCTGCTCAAAGCCAATCAAAAAGCGGACGGTTTTTTAGAAGCTGAAACATCACAGGAATTACTGGAATCCGATTCCTCCGGAATCGCTGCCGAATTACAGCGGATCGCTCCCGCTGGTGAAGGTCCGGGAGATCAAATCGACCGCTACCGTTTACTGGAATTGATAGGGGAAGGCTCCTGGGGTTCCGTCTGGATGGCTGAGCAAACAGAAGACATCGAAAGGCGGGTAGCCTTGAAGATCCTAAAGCTCGGGCTGGACACCAAGGACTTCCTGGCCCGCTTTGAAGCGGAACGGCAAATGCTGGCCATGATGGATCATCCCAATATCGCACACGTGCTTGATGCGGGAGCCACCTCTTACGGACGGCCTTATTTTGTGATGGAACTGATCCGGGGAATGCCCGTTCTGGATTATGCGGATAGAGAGCGATTGAGCATCGAGGACCGAGTGGAGTTGTTCATCCAGATATGCCAGGCCACCCAACATGCGCACCAGAAAGGGATCATTCATCGCGATCTGAAACCCTCCAATATTCTGGTAGCGGAAGTAGACGACAAGCCACTCCCCAAGATCATTGATTTCGGTATCGCCAAAACCACTCAGTTTCATTTGACCGATAAAACGGTCTATACCCAGTTTCACACTTTCCTGGGAACTCCCATTTACAGTAGTCCTGAGCAACTAGAATTCAGCGGCCTCGAAGTAGATCACCGGACTGACATCTATAGCCTGGGTGCTTTACTCTATGAACTTCTATGCGGCCGCACACTTTTTGACCCGGAACACCTGAGCAAACAAAGCCTGGAGAACCTGAGGGCGATCATCCGGGAAGAAGATCCGCCCACACCATCACTCCGTCTCGCCCGCCTATCCCCAGACGAGAAGGTAACAATCGCTGATAAACGTGTATGCCCTCCCACCAAAGTGGAGTCCCGGTTGAAAGGCGACCTCGACCGCATCGTCATGAAGTGCCTGGAAAAGGACCGCAGTCGCCGCTACGAATCGGCCCGTGCGCTGGCACAGGACCTGCAAGCCTTTCTGGAGAACAAACCCGTCTCCACAGCAGCCCCAGTACCAGCTATCGTATCAAAAAATTTATCACACGCAAACGGCCAGCTTACGCCATCTGGTTGGAAGTGTCGCTGGTCATTGTCGCCTGCCTTGCCTTGATCTTTTTCATAAAATCAAACTCTTCCGAACTACAACCCTCTCCGCCTGTTACCAAGATTGTACGCGAGAAGTCCATCGCGGTTCTCCCACTTATCAACCTGAGTCCCGATCCGGAAAACGCATTCTTCGCGGATGGAGTTCAGGAGGATATTCTGACGAACCTGTCAAAGGTGAATGAACTCCTGGTCATAGCGCGAACCTCGACCCTAGGTTACAAAAATACTGATAAAACAGCTAAAGAGATAGGAGAAGAACTGGGTGTCTGGTACTTGGTTGAAGGTTCAGTGAGGCGGGCGGGCAATCAGGTTCTTGTTAGTGTGAAATTAATTGATTCTCAAACGGGAGGTCAGCTCTGGGCTGATGACTACAACCGCAAATTGACGGACATTTTTACTATTCAGGCGGAAATCGCCAGGAAGATTGCACAACAACTCGAAGCGGCCATATCACCCGAAGCCCTTAAGCTGATCGACCGGCGCCCAACCGAAAATCTGGAGGCTTACGAGGATTTCGTCAAAGCTCGCCAAATGATCCTTAACCTGAGTGCGGGTGGGAATTTCGAACTCATTGCGCTATTGGAGAACGCTGTGGCCCTGGACCCTGCCTTCGCCGAAGCGTGGGCATTTCTGGCATGGCAGAGAGTGAGCTTTTGGTTTATGGGATATGACCGCAACAATCCAGAATTGTTAGCAAAGGCCCACCATGCCATGGAAAATGCGGTTCGGCTTGGGCAAGGGATACCTCACGTCCCACACGCTCAATCCAATTTTGCCTTTATCGAGCACGGTGACTATGACGCTTCCATCGACTATCTCTTGGAGGCTTTGACAATAGACCCTAATTTCTCGTTTTCTCGAAGAGCGTTGGGAGCAAGATATTCGGAACTCGGGCGTTTGGCTGAAGCTCAGCTTCAATTCGAAGAAGCACTCCGCTTGGATCCTCTTTCCTTTTTCTGGAACCTTTCTTTGAAAAAAGTCTACACGCAGCGCGGAATGCTCGACAAGGCCCACGCCTTAATCGAAAGGAATCTGGGCAGGACTGGCGGGGACACTTATTGGCAGGTTAGCCTTGCCTGGAACGAGTACCTGAAATCAGGGGACAGGAATGAATGGTTTTCCGGCGCCTTTCAAGAGATTCCCCAGTATTGGAACAATCCCTACTACAAAGCGCTTTATCATTTAAACGATGGCGACCTTGAAGCAGCGATTGAGAATCTGGCAGAAGCCGATCCGAACAATTGGCCTCGACACCATAGCAATTGGTGGTGGGATACGTCGCAGACAAAGGAACTGTTAGCTGCTCTAATTTGGTTTCGGGTTGGCGACCGGAGTAGATGGATTGCCGAAGCGGCGAAGGCGAAATTGAAAACAGAAGCTCGCATTGAAGAAAATCCTGGAGGATCCCCTTTCAATTTTTCCAACCTTGTGCTCTGCCACGCGCTGGAAGGCAATCGCAAGGCAATGGAGCCGTGTATAGCGAAAACGCGCGAGACTAGTGGTTCACAGTTTAATATATCTCGCTATCAATTCGGGTGCGAAATGGATATAGCGGCTGCCCACCTCATTCTGGGTGATAACGAGACGGCGATAGAAACACTGGAAAACGCCAGTCGCATGGAAAGCGCTTATAACTTTAGCCGCATATTGAACATTTGGAATATCTTCGACCGGCTGCGGGGGAATCCGCGCTTTGATGCGTTGTTACTGGGCAAGGTTCTCGGTCCGGATTCGGAAAAAATTCCAATGGTCACAATCCTTGAAAAATCCATTGCCGTTCTTCCGCTGGAGAATCTAAGTCCCGATCCGGAGAATGCGTTCTTCGCCGATGGGGTTCAGGAGGATATTCTTACCAATCTGTCTAAGGTGAAAGACCTGTTGGTCATTGGCCGCACATCGACGTTAGGGTATAGAGAGACGACTAAATCGTCCAAGGAGATCGGCGAGGAACTGGGCGTTTGGTATTTGGTTGAAGGTTCAGTAAGGCGGGCTGGCAATCAGGTTCTCGTGAACTTGAAGTTGATTGATTCTCAGAGTGGAGGTCAGCTCTGGGCGGAAAATTACAAAAGAGACCTTGATGACATTTTCACAATTCAAGCTACGATTGCCAAAGATGTCGCGTCCGAACTTCACACTGCTATTTCCCCCGACGAAATCGACCTGATCGAGCGGATCCCAACCAAAAACCAGGAGGCTTATGATTATTTTGTTAAAGCAAATTTAGGCGCTCCTGACAGGATTTCCCTTTATGAGAAGGCGGTTGAGCTTGATCCCAATTTCGCGGAAGCGTGGGCCTTTCTGGCCTGGTATAGGGCTGTTCAATGGCGGTTTGTTAAGCAACGCAACGACCCTTCGCTCCTCGCCGAGATTCATTCTGCTTTGGATCAGGCAAAACGGATCAATTCCAACTTGCCCCACGTGTTTCATGCTCAAGGAAATGTAATCGATATTGTCCAGGGTGATACCGAATTGGCCATTGAATACTTTCTAAAAGCCTTAGAGATAGATCCCAATTTCTGGTATTCAAAACAGGCACTGGCATTGAGATGCCATAACTTGGGTCGTTTGGCCATGGCAGAGCATTATTACAAAGACGCCATTCGAACAGAACCCATCTCAGCAAACAACGGGTGGTTGGTGGATGTTTATGTTTCACGAAAGCAATGGGATGGTGCACGTGCAATAATTGAAAAGAACCTAAACATGGGTGATGTCCGTTATGATAGTGACGGGTTTTGGTCCAGATATAAGGCATTTGTCGACTATCTGGAATCCGGCGATAGGGAAGCTTACAGTTCGGCTCTTTATCGAAGTCCCGGTTACGACGATAATCCCTGGGTCAGATCCGCAAAATTGATATGCAATCAAGACTATGACGCAGCCTTGCCCAGCTTGGCTGAAATTGTTCCCGGAGACTATTTTAAAATTAATTTTGGAATCACCGGTCCTCTTCTTATGGGCGGGACTTGGGAGATTCAATCCTCGCTCATTTGGTTTGTTCGAGGGAACGAAGCACAGTGGCTCTTCGAGGTCGAAAAAGCCAAGAGATTTTTGAAAGGCATGGTCGAGAACGATGCACTTGCCGATCCCGTGTATCGATCAAACCTGGCTATTTGCTATGCTTTGGAGGGAGATCGTGAAAAGATGGAATCCGCTATGGTGAAGGTCCGTGAATCGACCGCCGGATCATTATGGAAATTTCGACGCCAAGCGCGTTGTGAAGCCCACATCGCCATTTGTTACCTCATTCTCGGAGAAAACGACAAAGCCATCGAAATACTCGAGGCCGCCAACCAGATGAATCCGTCTTTCCTCTTGAATCGCTACGTCGAACCCTGGTTCATCTTTGACCGACTGCGGGGGAATCCTCGGTTTGATGTTTTGCTGAAAGACTAGTGAAGGGTCTAAGACTAAAAGTTATTGCCGAAATTTAACGTCATTACGTGTCCATCGAAGCCTGGAAGGCGTAGTTGGAAGCGAATAGTAAAAATGCTCATATGAGGTGAGAG
>JAQBYJ010000128.1 GCA_027622555.1 Verrucomicrobiota bacterium | reverse complement strand
AATCGTCGCTGACCCTCCTCGGGCTCGAGGATTTCATTTTTTTCTTTAACAATCAGGGTAGCTCCCTCGCGAAGTACTTGCCCGGTTTCAGCCGCCCGTTTTTCAGCATGGTACATGGGACCGTAATCCCGGTCCGAGATCGCACAGACAAATAGAAAAATTAAAGTCCCCCAGCAATAAAACCGGAAAGGTACACTTTTTATAAAGATGGCATAACCTCCTTCTTCAATTCCGATCGATTGGGACATTTGCGAAAACAAATACACCTCAAAGGCGATCCAGGTTGAGAGCATGGCCAAACCGGCTATCGGGGCCGTAGTTGAATCAACGATGTAGGCTAGTTTTTCCCTGGAAATGTTCCATTTATCCGTGAGCTTCCGCATGGTGGAACCCACCACAACCGTATTCGAATAGTCGTCAAAAAATACCACCATCCCTGCAAAAAAAGTAGCCAACTTGGTGCTGCGTCTGCCGCGAGCAATTACCATCAACTTTTCTGCCATCCCGTGAATACCGCCACTCCGGTAGGTCACATGGATCATCCCTACCAGGGCGAAAAGAAACACAAAGATGAAAACATTGAATGCATTCCTCAAATTCTCCAGCAGGAAGGTATCGATCGCCTGAGGCAGTGCCACAATGGGGTTCCAGCCGTAGGTAAGAAAGGTACCCGTCAAAAAAGCGGCCAGAAGAGCCACCACCAGATTCCTGAAGAATAAAGCAAAGGCGACGGCCATGACAGGAGGAAGCACACTGTACCAATGACCGTTCAAATCCTGACCTTCAAATGACCGTTGGGGAAGAAGATAGAAAAACAAACAGGCCAAACCGAGCGTCACCAAAAAACCTACCACACGTTTAGGTTCTTTAAATAGTTTCAGAGCGTCATCCATAAGTTAGTGGCGTCGAAAGACCGACTTCGAAAGACAAAAGGGACCTCCAACCAAAATTTCAAGCTCATCGCGAAAGAAGCTTAAGTCTGATTCATCGTACAGCAGTTGGTTAATTACAACCGAGCTGTTAAGGGGATGCCCGAGAGGAGGACCACTTCTCCGTGGGACTGGGTATCCCCTCTCCATATCATGAACCGCGGCTTCTGCAAATGGGTCGTGCCAAGCTTAAAGTACGAGGCGCCGAATAGATTTTCAAGCTGCGTGCCAGAAGGAGAAATTTTTAAATAGCCGGATTGCAATGAGGAGAAAAATTTCTAACACTTCGACTTACTATTAGAACTGGTTAACCCGTTCATTCTTCAATCTTCGAAAACAACCCTAAACAGAGAGAACACTATGTCCAATTTAGAACCCATAACTGAAACTGAAATTCGCCCCATTCCCCAGGAGGCCTTCGATTGGTATGATGAGTATGCCCATGGTTTTATCGACCGGAGGACGTTTATGGCACGATTGTCTACTTTGGCAGCATCAGGATTTACCATGGCTATGCTTTTACCAGCCCTTATGCCGGACTACGCATCCGCAGAACAGGTCTCTTTTACTGATGAAGCGATCAAGGCTCGATATACTACTTTCCCTTCGCCCAAAGGCCATAAGGAAGGACGAGGCTACCTGGTTACACCGGCGGCATTAAGCGGCAAGGCCCCCGTTGTACTGGTGGTTCATGAAAACCGTGGTTTAAACCCATACGTAGAGGACGTTGCAAGGCGCGTTGCCAAAGCAGGGTTTATTGCTTTTGCACCCGATGCGCTTCATCCTCTTGGAGGCTATCCGGGAAATGATGATGAAGGCCGAAGCATGCAGGCTTCCATGGATAAGGAAAAATTGGAACAGGACTTTATTGCAGCAGCTAACTTTATCAAATCCCACGAATCGAGCACCGGAAAGTTAGGCGCAGTTGGATTCTGCTTTGGGGGCTATATAGTTAATATGCTTGCGGCAGAGCTGTCCGATAAAATGAATGCTGGCGTCCCTTTCTACGGCACTCCGGCGGTCAAAGAGATTCGGAAGAATATCAAATGCGCGCTCCTGTTACAATTTGGGGAATTAGACAATCGGGTAAACGGAACGTGGTCGGAATACGAGGCAGATTTGAAAGCCAACGGAAACGATTACACAGCCTATGTCTATCCGGGTGCGAATCATGGGTTTCACAATGATTCTACCGGACGGTATGATAAGGTAAACGCAGAGCTGGCTTGGGAGCGCACCTTGGCGTTTTTCAATAAGCATCTAACTTAATCATATAAACCTCATTCGTGTTTCGGAAGTAAGCCACCAGAGCTCATTCCCTTGAATCTGGACCGGGCAATTGTTTCGAAAAACGAAGTCTAAGAACAAGTTCTCTTCCCCGAGAATTCCACCGGTTAATTTTTAGAAAAACTGCATTGAATATTTATATACACGCCATCGAAGAGGAAATGCTTTACTCGCTTCCCGAAGAACCGACGGTCACACCTAAAAACAATCGTTACGGCGAGACCAAGGCCTGGAAAGTCCATGTCGATCTTGAGGTAAGTACGCCCAATAATCAGTTTAAGAAAAGGCGTTGGAAAATTCCCCAGTCTCAGACCTACAAAAACGAATATCCTACCAGCCGCAAACAAGAGGACATCATTGCAGCCTTCAAGGCTGGCTTTTATCCTGAAGGAAAGCTGATGAACCAGCGGGAATACGAAACCTTAAAACAAGAATACGACGAAAAGTCGGGAGTTAGTTGGTAGGGGAAAAGTCGATCTATAACTAGGGCAGATGAAACTCCCCGACGCAAGCACCTGGGTATCTGAAATACAAGAACAAGCTCTTTTCTCTTTTGCTCGCAAGAATCCAGCAGACATCGTTGGTATTCGATTCGCGACCAAGGTCACTCCTACAGCTACTTTCGCGTATCAAAATGTAGGAGCCAGCTTGTATTCCTTGAGCTTGTCGAAGTGGCTGGCGATCTCCGCGATTTCAACACCCTCCTTGCATCGGGATCGGTAACTGAATGGAAAGTTTGAAAAACGCAGAAATTACCTGATCGAGCGCAACCTCTTTATAGGTACGACTAGGGTACTTTCAAATAAGTTTTTTCCGGATAATTCTGGTTCGGACCGCTACGGCGAACGGTCCCTACCTTTGACACAATGCCGCACGTATGCGGTAGGGCGGCCTCGCCGAGGGTGCCGTCTCTCCTAAGAACACAGCAGCCCTGAATGGAAACAACTTACTGGTTGTTCCACTAGGGTGTAGGAGCTGCTTTAGCTGCGATTCTTTTGCTCGGTTGTTCGCGGCTAAAGCCGCTCCTACATTCTCCGAATATATACAGAATAATTGGATTAAAAGAACCCGTGGCGCACAGTTTCAAAACTCAGATACTCCGATGCTTGGAGGCGGTTGAAAAAGTCTAAAAACTTCCACTATAACAAATCTGTTGTCTCTTTAAGAATTTGCTTAATTGCGATTTTGTCGCGTTTGGAAAGGTGCTCGAAGCTTTCGTATTCGTTGTCTGGATCCAGGATATTACCCAGTTCCTGTTTTATATATTCCATGGCTTCATCGGGAAGATTCTTAAAGGCGTCTGAATAGACCATGTAACTGAAAGGGTAAGTAAACATGCGGCCATTCATCTTCAAATCATACAAGGAGCGCCCACGGCTGTCCTTGGGGCCATTGCCTTTGAAGTATTCAGCGTAAGGTGAATCCTCAAGCTCTATACCACTGATCTCGGCTTCATCCTTAAAGAACATATATTTCAATAGCTTATCAGCTACCGACTTGATTTGTCGTTTCGTAGATTCGGAAAGTCGCTCTGTGCGGCCTAACAATTCGTCAAACTTTTTTTGAGAATAGAGAGCAGTCTTGGTCTGTATTGCCAGATGAGCAAGTAGACGATGTAGCTCTGACTGGTGTTCCAAAATCAGCAGTGCCACGGTGTCGCTTCCTTCCATTAAATATCCATTATCCCGGATATTAGCCATATCGAATAGACGGCCAGAATCCACGCCTCGATCTGTCTCTGTAAACACTTTGTTGCCATGATGTGAATTTGGACCTCCGGTGACAAACCACCCTCCTCTCCGGTTGTTAAATGGCGTTGTTTGATCCACAACCATAGTTCCCGCTTTAAAAATTGGCTGCCCCGTATTATCGGGAAACACCGAGCGGACCAAAGGCGAAGGAATGTCCCGGGTGAAAGATCCGCCATGACAACTCAGGCAATCGTGATTCTCACGCTTCAATTCGGGGCGATCAGTATAATTGGAAATAGTATAGAAGTTGTTGGCAGTAGTAGGACTGGAGGCGATGATTTCCAGCTTTTCAGCGCCCGGGACCCAACCGACATAAATGTCTTTGTTGAAATAAATCGCCCGCGGATTCTCAGGCCGAATGTGGCTTACCTGTAAACTGGTTTTAGAATAAACCAGCACCTGCGATTCTTTGGGAATATCAAAGGTCGCAAGCAAATCGTTCAAATAGCCTGAGTATCCCCGCCGCTCCCAATCAACCCCGCCATCTGAAAAAAAGTTGGCGACTGAATCCACCGCTTCGGATTTAAAATAATTAATAGGCTCCGACTCATAAAGAGTCACAGCTGTGGCCGCAGAAATACTTCCGAGAAAAATAAAGAATATTAAACGCATATAAAATCAAATTGCAGCCGTATTAATCTACCTGACGACTCGTTCCCTCCAGCTGATTCAAGGCCCGATTAATGACCCGAACCACGTATTTCCCATTGGCATACAATTCTTTTCTGGGAATCAGTGCGGCATGCATGGCTTCGGAAGCGGACAAAGCGAGCTCGTCCATCTCGTCCAAAACAATCGCAGCGTGTAGTCGCTCCCATTGTTCTCCGACATCCAATTCTTTTACTAAAATCGGCAGAGCAAGTTCAGAGTGCCCCAACCTTCCTAATGCTCTGGCAGATGCGATGCGAACAACCGCAGAATCATCTTTTAGTCCCTCCTTCATCAAGGAAGTTGCCTCACGGGCGGGAAGTCCAATATTGCCGATTCCTACAGCACCCCAATAACGCACGGCAGCGTCCTGATCCCGCATTGCAGCCTTTAAATCAGGCAATGAATCCATCCCCCCGGAAGCAGCAGAAGCTACATCAGCTACGCGGTCGGACAAAGTAGCGTCCGCTGTTTGACGAAGAATGCCGTAACGATGGCCTACCAACTTCTCACGTTCGACAAGGATGGGTTCTGCCAGCAATCCGGTGTCCCGTGTTTCTTTCACCCATTCAAGGTGTGCTTTGCGAAGTCGCTTGAGCGTTGCCTCATAAGCTGGATTGTCCGCGAGGTTGTTCAACTCATGTGGATCGACTTTCGTATCATAGAGTTCTTCGACCGGTTTGGTTGGTGAGAAAAAGTAATCAGCAGCTGCTCTCAAAGTTCCCGCGTTGTGGCCATCGCGGAGCTCTTTCATAGTAGCACCTTGCTCCGGAGTATTCATATATTGATAAAAGGTTTTCAATGGCTCGTAGTTACGAATGTATTTATAGCGATGGTCACGCGCCATACGGATAATGTCGTACCGTTCATCCATCCTGTCCCTTGCCCCGTAAACATAATCCCGCGCAGGCTCCAACTGGTTCCCTAGAAATGCTTTCCCTTGCATATACCCGGGTAGTTTCACCCCGGCCAAATTCAAAACAGTAGCCCCGAAATCAATAGAGCTCACCAGGCGATCGGTCACAGTTGATGGAATCCCCTGCCCGTCTACCCGGTATTGTTCCGGGATCCGAATAATTAACGGGATATGCGTACCCGAATCATATAACCAGCGTTTCGCACGGGGGAGGCCAACCCCATGATCGGACCAGTAAAAAATAATGGTTTTTTCGTAAAGTCCGTCGTCCTTCAATTGCTGAATAAGATCTCCTGCCCAAGCATCCATGGCTGTGATCAGCTCGTAATTTCGCTTCCAATCTTCGCGGGCAAGCGGAGTATCCGGGTAGTAAGGTGGAAAAGTGGTCAAAGCATTCGGGTCCTGGCGTTGATCAGGGCTCAGATTCTTGGTTACTTCCAAATATTTTTTTGTCCCGGCAATACCACTCTCGTGACAACCAGTGAAGTTAAAGACAGAAAAGAATGGTTGATTCTTATCTTTTCGATTACGCCAATGACCTTTGCCACTGGATTCGTCCCAACTCCCTTTTGGAGTCACAAACTGGTAATCTTCTTTGCTGTTATTCGTGCAGTAATAGCCGGCCTGACGCAAGTAGGTAGGAAAGGGTTTAATTTCCTCAGGCATCTGCGAATGGCCACGCATGTGTTGTGTACCAATAGAGGTTTGATACATACCGGTGATTATCCCACTTCGACACGGGGCACAGACTCCAGCGGTTGTAAAAGCATGTGTGTAGCGCATACCTTCCGTAGAAAGTTTATCGAGGAAAGGTGTTATCGCGTGGGGGTCCCCATAACAGCCAAAGTGAGCATTAATATCCTCTGCGCTCAACCAGAGGATATTGGGTCGTTCTACACCGTTCACTGACTGGCAAAACATTAGGGAAAAAGTAACTATTAGGGTACTAAATGATTTCATGGGTATCGGTGAAAACAGACATTTCTAAATCCAACTTGTTCTAACACAAGGATCAAACCTGCGAGATTTATGAAGATTATAGATGCCTGCTTCACCGATCTGGAAAAAGTTAGCAATGGTGGTAATTCTTATAGATTGCGCTTTCCTTTGAAGAATCCCTAACCTCAATCCATGAATCGAGGTACACACGATAGTTTGGCTGACTCCCGAAATGAGCACATTCTGATCAATATCAATGGCGAGCTGTTTCCAAGAAATGAAGCCAGGATTTCCGTATTTGATAGCGGGTATTTAGTGGGCGATGGCATTTGGGAAGGTTTAAGATTACATGAGGGTGTATTCGTATTTCTGGACGATCATCTGAACCGCCTCTTTGAAGGCGCGCGCATGATTTTTATGGATATCGGTAAATCACGTGAAGATCTGACCAGGATGCTGCACGAAACCGTGAATGCAAACGCCATGGAAGACGGAGTCCATGTGCGGCTGATGGTAACTCGTGGCAACAAGAAGACACCCTCTCAAGACCCAAGATTAACCATCACCCCACCCAATATCGTAATAATTCCTGAGTTCAAAACGGCTAATCCGGAAGTGCGGAAGCATGGGGTTCGTTTATTTACTTCGGCAATCCGCCGCGGTTCACCCGATTATCTTGATCCCCGTCTGAATTGTCATAGCAAGCTGCATGAGGTGATCGCGCTCAGTCAGGCACTCAACGCCGGTGCTGATGAAGCTCTGATGCTCGACATTCATGGATTTGTATCCACCTGCAATGCGACCAACTTTTTTATAGTCCGCAACGACGAGGTGTGGACTTCAACCGGCAATTATTGCATGAATGGAATCACCCGGGCCAAAGTGATCGAGGTTTGTCGTAAGAACGGCATCACAGTTCACGAGAAAAACTTTTCCCTGATGGATGTGTATAGCGCAGATGAGGTATTTGTTACGGGAACTTTCGGCGGATTGACACCAGTTGCTGAAGTGGACGGACAGACAATTGAATCAACATCGATCCCGGGTTCACTGACCCAAACGCTTATGCAATTGTACCAGGAATCTATCCGGCAATACATCCAATCGGTGAAAGGATGACGAGCGATTCTACAGTACGTGTTTCACTTTGGTCGGGACCACGCAATGTATCGACGGCGATCATGTATGCATTCGCTCAACGCGAAGACACCATTGTCTTTGATGAGCCACTCTATGCTCACTATTTATCCCATACGAATGCACACCAATTCCACCCGGGAGCGGAAGATATTTTGAGGTCTCAGAATAACGATGGTCGCCAGGTTGTAGAAGAAATCATTCTGGGAGAATCAGTTGAACCCGTTCGTTTTATTAAGAACATGGCTCATCACTTGGTTGATCTGGATAGGAGTTTTTTAAAACAACTAAAGAACATCATTCTAACTAGAGATCCGAGGGACATGTTGCTCTCTTATTCGAAGACGATTCCAGATTTTGGTATCGTGGATACCGGCTATCCGCAGCTGAAAAGCATCTGCGAAGAACTAATTTCGTACGGAGAATCGCCGCTCGTGCTGGATTCGAAGAATCTTCTGGAAGATCCCGAGAAAGCGCTCCGCCTATTATGTGATTCTCTGGGATTAACCTTCGACCCAGCAATGCTGTCCTGGGAAAAAGGTCCCAAGGACTTTGAAGGCATCTGGGCTCCGCATTGGTATCACAACATTCATCGATCCTCCGGGTTTCAGCCGTATAAACCAAAAACGGAGCCGTTCCCCGAAGCATTTCGACCTCTGCTGGTTGATTGCATCCCTATTTATGAGTATCTCATGCGATTCTCAGTGATTTAGTTATAAAAGGCACTTCATGGGTTCAATTATTAATACGGGGACAGATACCACTATTGTAACAATTTCCGGCTTCCAAACTGACAACCAGGGCAAGAGCGTCCCCGTGGTCCGGTCTGCTTCGCATCCGGTCATGTCGTCGTTGCACTCCTCGGAACTGCCGCCGAACGTTCAGGAAATACACGGCACTGCGAGGACGCTCTTGCCCTGGTTCGGTTGCAAGGAAATTTTCACAACTTACCCGCCCGAAAGAGAGTCAGATACTCTCCGCACTTATAATTACACTCGTACTTCCAATAGCCGCCTAAAGAACCTTGTGCTTTTATAAATATCTCCCTTCTATTTCCGCGTTTATTCGATTTTTCCTGAACACCGATGAGCCATCCTAGCCAGCCTTCCAGTTCTTCAGCCCGTAAACGCGTCGTCATTACCGGTATGGGAATCGTTTCTTCATTGGGATTGGACCAGGATACGGTGTGGCAAAACCTGATTGCTGGAAAAACCGGGATAGGGACATTGACCTCTATTGATACTACCGAATGTAAAGTAAAGATCGGTGCAGAAGTTCAAGAGGGAGTGGTTGAAGAACAACTCAAACTCCTCAAACGCCGCCCTGTAGACCGCACACTCGACCAGAGTATCGTGGCGGCTAGAGACGCGCTCAGCCAAGCAGGGTTGTACGACAGTGAAGCCGAACTCGAGAGTCAGGACATATCTGTGGTGTTTGGAACCGGTGCCGGAGTCGACCACAGCCTGTACAACGCCTTCAAACTATTTGAAGAAAAAGGTCCCAAAGGTGCACGACCCACCACGGTGCCTCGGTGTATGCACAACGCCATATCAGCCGCGCTGTCGCTTCAGTTCAAACTGACCGGGACCAACTACATGGTGGTATCGGCCTGTACTTCGGCGTCCAATGCTATGGGAATGGCATTTCGGATGATTCGTGACGGTTACGTTGACACGGTATTAACCGGTGGAGCAGATGCCTTTTTCAATCCGTTTTACTTCGGAATCTGGAATAATATTCCCGCGCTTTCAAAAATTGAAGACCCGTTGAAAGCATGCCGTCCATTTGCGGAAGACAGGGATGGCACGGTTCTCGGTGAAGGCGCCGGTGTCCTCATTTTCGAATCGCATGAAAAAGCGCTAGCACGAGGCGCGACCATTCTAGGCGAAATCCTCGGATATGGTGAATCTTCCGACGCCAAACATATCACAAGCCCCGATGCCGATGGCCAGGTGAAGGCCATGAGGATGGCATTGAATGACGCTGGCATTAGGCCTGAAGAATTGAGCTTTATTAACAGTCACGGAACGGCGACAAAGGGAAACGATAGTTGCGAAAGTGAGTCCATACGCACAGTTCTGGGCGAGGCGGTGGACCATGTTCCGGTGTCAGCGAATAAAAGTTATTTTGGCCACAGCTTGGGCGCGTCCGGAGCCCTCGAATCGATCACAAGCCTCCTTTCATTGAAGCATCGCACAGTGCCAGGGAATTTAAATTTAGAAAACCCCGATCCTGTATGTAATGTAAACCTGATCGGCCCAGACCCTGTATCCATTAAGCAGGGACCCGTTATGAAAAACAGTTTCGGATTCGGAGGAGGAAATGGAGTTTTAATCCTTGGACCACCTAACTAAAACTATTTTATGAACGATACATCAAAAGAAGAAGAACTCATTGCTAAGTTGAAAATCATCATTGAAGGATGCGCAACCGATCCGATCGACCTGAGTAATTTCAGTACCAGCACAAAAGTGCAGGAAATAGGTTTAGATTCTCTTACGATCCTGGACATGTTCTACGATATCGAACAGGAAACAGGGATCTCTATCGAACAAGAAGAGCTCGTAGACTTTCGCACTGTGGGTGACATAACGACCCTGCTGATCAACAAGGGAGCTTGAAGGCGCTTCTTCATATAATCGAGTTCGCCCTGGCCAGGGTGTTACTCTTTTTCTTTGATCACCTCCCCTATCGTTTAAACTGCCTGATCTCAAAAGGAGCAGCCAACCTTTGGTGGTGGGTGGATTTCAGGAGACGTCGGGTGGCCCGGGATAATATTTTGAGGAGCGGTGTTGAAACCGATCCCAAACGCGCAAGAGCTATCGCCAAGCGTTCCATTCAGGTATTCTCCATGTTGGTTTTCGAATCACTTAGGTCTGACAAATTTCTTGAAGGCGAAAAATGGCGAGACCATGTAAAGCTCGATATCAAGCCCGATGTTTTGGAGGTTCTCAAAGACCCCAACCAGGGTTTACTTATGGCCGCAGGTCATTTTGGAAATTGGGAAATTGCGGGTCACCTCCTTTCACGTTACAAACCGATAGCGGGTATCGCCCGAAACATGAATAATCCGTGGATCGAGAAACTTGTCCAAAGTCGCAAGGCTCGCGCCCGATTTCGACCTATTCCAAAATACGACAGTAACTCGGGGCGCCTGATGGAGGTTCTGAATGAAAAACAGATCCTCGCTCTTCTGTTTGATCAACACGCCGGCAGTTACGGTATGATGATCGATTTCTTTGGGCATCCCGCGGCGACTTATAAAACGATTCCAATGCTACACCTGGTAACACGCACGCCTATTTGTTACGTGGAGTGTATCCGCACAGGCCCCATGCAATTTGAAGTTACGACCTCTCACCTGATTCAGAAAACCCTGAGCGGAAATAAGGACGAGGAGGTTCGATCGATTCTCGAACAGCTGAACCAACACCTCGAGACAACCATTCGAAAAGACCCCACCCAATACCTGTGGGCTCACCGTAGGTGGCGAGATTAGTCAAGCAATCCACGATAATACTCGAGTGCTTGGTGGTATTCAGAGAGGGCACGCTCTCCGAGCACTCCTTGATGGCGGAGTATTTCGTCCTCAACCCGTTTGATTAGGTAGGCGACTTCTTCAGGCCTGGGCTTTAACGGCTTACCTGGCACATCGAAAAATACGGGAGCTGAATGAGCAAACCTTGAACGCTTCGTTTCAATTACGCGCACGGCCATCCAGGATGATTGCTCCAGTTCGAAATTCATTTGAAACTCAAACTTCCGACTGTGCTCAATATGTCCTTGGGGAGTTGTGGAGACTCTTGGACGACCATTAACAATTAGTTCTATTGGAGATCCGTCAGGGGTATGATCAAATTCATAGTTAACGGATGCGATGATTATATCCCCCTCGCGCTTGTATTCCACTTCCAGCATCGGCCCTGTCGTAACAAAACTTCTTCCGCCCAGCAAACCATCCAACCACTTTTTATAGCTGAAGACACCGTCAACTTTCACATAGACTCGCCCGAACCCTAGAGGAACGGGATGTACTCCAGACGCCGTTCCAGCAGTCGGTTTCAAATCGAATCCACAATTCAATAAAGCGTAGTAATTTTTAAACCCGAAATCGATCCAGCCGCGTTCGGTGAACCCACCATCCTCCATTTCAATTTTCATATATTCCCCGACATTCTCGGAATACCAGGTTTTAAACTGAAACTGGGTTCGCCAGATGTGGTTGTTGGTCAATTCGTATAACCCAACATCCATCACTGGCACCAGCATCATAGACCACGGCCAATTATGTTTATCCAGCTCAAGAATTCCTCCCTGCCTTCGAGCCTCATCCGCAATGGGGCCAACGGGTGGAGCCGCCAACTCCAAAGCTTCTTTGTGATTCAAAATAAATACGGCGCCTAAAACATGTCGGTTCCCATTGACCGTGAAAATCTCATACTCCGTATTCACTGGCCATATGACGTGAGTACTATCGACCTCAATTAACTTCGCCGGTGGCACCGGATCGGGATTCTTGCTATTCAGATTTGGAGTAGCCTGAGTATCGGTTACCCAGGCCGTGAGAGGAAATGCCACATTCAAATCCTCCGCCAACATGAGAGTGGGCAATTCCTCAACCGTTCGATGAACATGGGTTTCACCGCTATACCAACCTCGTTCAGCCATATTGATCCAGCGCTTGAGAGAAAGAGTTATTTCTTCAGGTTCCTCATCTCCTGAAACTACTATTTGCTTGGATGCTGTCAGATACTCTTTCCCTCGTTCCGCAGATACGGTGTATTCACCAACCGGAAGTTTTGCCACAAACGGGTGAGCGGATAAAGTGGTGTGAACTTCAACACTTCCGCTATTACGGATCTTTGAATAAGGAATCGCCTTCCCATCCGGGGAGCTACTGTCCGCGTGAAAAAAATCACCAGCCTCCGATTCCATATATAAGCGAACCGGAAGAATCTCACCACTATCAGAATCAACGGCTCTACCCCGAATTTCGAAAAGCTCCTGCGCCATGGAAATCGTCAATCCATGGATGCATATCCCAAAAATGAAAATGACCTGAATAAGAGAAGTTCTATTCATTGTTGATAAATCCATTATCGGTATTGCTCGGTTCGCAGCCATTAAATTCAGCAAAAACATTCAGGGCTTCGGTCAAGGTGGCATCGAATCGTTTTTTATCCTTCAACCCGTTTTCGTAATGAAGGTTTTTCACAATCAACGTTTTCGTTTTCCGGTCAGCCTTCATATCAATCCGTGCCACCAGCTCATCTCCCCAAAGAATCGGACAAACAAAGTAACCGTATATACGTTTCGGCCCCGGGACATAACACTCAATTGTATAATCAAAGTCAAACAACAGACTCATGCGGTCCCGTTGAATGGCAAGATTGTCAAATGGCGACAGGATTCGAATGACCCGACTCGAAGATCTTCGTTTTTTCAAAGACTCCAGAGTTTCAGCGAACGCATAATAGACTTCTCCTTCAATTCCTTTAACAGTGACTTCGATCAGCTCTCCACGTTCCACCTGATCCTGCAAAACGGTTTTTAAGACCTTACGATCGCAGGCTTGAATGTATCGGCTGATTTCAGTTTCCCGGGCAATTCCTGATGCGGTTAGAGCACGTTTGATTTGATAAGCCGCACATGCTTCATCGTCAGGTTTCCTGATATCCAATCCCGCAGGGAGCACTCGTTCCTTCAGGTCATAAATCCGTTGGAAATTCCGCCGGGCCGTCACCATGAGATCACCTCTCAAATAAAGATAATCGAGTGCTGCCTTCGCAGGTTTCCCACTCGACCATACTCCGGGATCTTTGTTTTTAACATGCTCAAAATCTTTCGATGCCAACGGACCCTCTTTTAATATACGTTTGAGGATTTGATTAAACAACGGTTTGGCGGAAGCGTACCTTTCCTTTTGCCACTTCCCGCTTGGTGGTCGTTTGAACGCATCCATCTTGGGAAGAAAAAACCGATAGTCCTCTATTGGCATGTAAGCCACGGCATGTGCCCAATGCTCGAATACCTTTTTGTCCTTTGCAAAAAGGTCATTTAAATACGCTGGTTTATAATCCTTTTGCCGGGACGAGAGAATATGGTGGTGGGCTCTTTCAATGACAGAAATCGTATCAATCTGCAAATAGCCCAAATGCTTTACAGCATTAAGAGTGGCAGACCTGCCTCTCTCACTCTGACCGGTTCCCAAAGAAGCGGAAACCGCCAATCTTCGGGCCTGTGACTTTGAAATTTGATGCATAAATTGATAGAACTAAGATGGTGACGGATCCGTAAGAACATCGTCACAAAGTAAAGCAGCAGGGAATTCGGCTTCCCTCAATAATTTCTTTGAAAATGTCCTATCTTTTTGGCACCCTCGGCTCCTAGTATCAAGGATACTTGAATTATATCCGAAGGGTAATGAGAAGTACTGGCTCTATAATACAATCAACGATCAAGATCTTAATATTCCTATGGATGAACCGCTGTTTCGAACATGACCAAAAGTCATAGGGGCACTTTGATAAATTAACTCATTGACAGTCAGTTGCTTATATACAATAAGAAGGTTATATATGAAAT
>JAQBYJ010000127.1 GCA_027622555.1 Verrucomicrobiota bacterium | reverse complement strand
CCGAGGGCAAGTTTATTTATCAATCCCTGTAACCATACGCATTATACGCTCTAAATAATTATACCGTGATGCCACCTGCTATGTTTCCAGTAACATCTTCCCAAGTTTGGGCTGAGGCGTTAATTACAAATAAAGCTATAGCTATGATTACATAACTACGCTTCAAACCACGATTAGGCAGTTTTGGTAGCATAAATTGTTGGTTAGATTTAAAGGATTCAAATCACAAAATCCAACAATCCAATTTATTCAAAATAAAACTACTAGGGCATTACCCCTATATTTTCGTAAGGGAAAACTCGAAGCCACCTGCCTTCCAGCAATAACCTTTCTGGTACTTAAGCCAGGTATGCAAATCTTGAACCCGAAGATCTGAATGACCTAAAATCCAATTTTCGAGTTAATACCTAAGGCTTCACTAAAGTGTTTAATTGTTTTAGTCAATCCTTCGCGGAGTGGCACTTGCGGCTCCCAATTATTCAAATACTTTTTCGCCAGAGTAATATCGGGCTGACGTTGTTTGGGATCATCTGAAGGGAGATCTTTATGAACGATTTTTGAAGAAGTACCTGTCAGCTCGATGATGTTTTCAGCCAGCTCGAGCATGGTGAATTCACCGGGGTTACCAATATTGACCGGACCGGTTGTTTCATCCTGATTCATAAGACGTAGGAACCCTTCAATCAGATCGCTCACATAGCAGAAAGACCGTGTCTGCTTTCCGTCCCCATAGATGGTGATATCCTCACCTTTCAAAGCCTGAACGATAAAGTTGGAAACTACTCTACCGTCATTGGGGTGCATACGCGGACCATAGGTGTTGAAAATCCGGACAATGCGAATATCCACCCCGTTTTGCCGGTGGTAATCAAAACAAAGCGTTTCGGCGCAGCGCTTGCCCTCGTCATAGCAGGAACGGATGCCTATTGGGTTAACATGGCCCCAATAATCCTCTGTTTGCGGATGCACTTCAGGGTCACCATAGACTTCCGAAGTGGAGGCCTGGAAAACACGCGCATTCAGGCGTTTTGCCAGACCGAGGCAATTAATGGTGCCCATAATCGAGGTCTTAATGGTCTTGATCGCATTATACTGATAATGCGGTGGCGAAGCTGGACAGGCCAGATTGTAGATCTGATCAACCTCAAACTTGAAAGGATCCACCACATCGTGCCGAATGAATTCAAAATTTGGATTTTGAAGAAGATGGGCAATATTCACCTTTCTCCCGGTAAACAGGTTGTCCATGCAGATAACTTCGTGGCCTTCCTTGAGGAGGCGATCACTCAGGTGACTGCCCAAAAAGCCAGCTCCGCCAGTAATTAGTATTCTTAAGCTCATGTGATAGGATGATTTAGCTAGATAGCTAGCGATCTTGGAAAAACATGGAAAGCCAATATTCGGCACTCCTTACATTGATTTTACTGGATTTAGGTTCTTATTCACATTCTTGCAACTCGCTTGACCCGATGCCCATGAATCCGTAAATCCCCTTTTCATAGAAATACCCAACTGTTTCTATAATCCACCTCCCAATCCTTATGAAATGCCCGCGTTGTTCGTCCACCGACATTAAGGTGATCGACTCAAGAGTTGCCAAAGAAGGTAACTCCATCCGACGGCGTCGAGAGTGCATCACCTGCAGCCACCGCTTCAACACTGTGGAAGAAATTCAGCACGAGGGACTAATGGTGCTTAAAAGCGACGGCCGAAGTGAAGAATTTGACAGAGGCAAGATCGTGAATGGAATTCGCAAAGCGACGGAAAAGCTGCCGGTGGATATCGAGCAAATCAACCTTCTCGTAAACGACGTGATCGAGGATCTCATGGATGAGTACGATTACGAAATCCCCAGCCGTGCCATTGGCGAAAATATCATGTTCCGATTAAAGAAAATCGATCAAATCGCTTATGTGCGGTTTGCCTGCGTGTATAAAGACTTCCGGGATATCAATGAACTCATGCAGGACATTTCCAACCTGAATAGCTGAACACATGAAAGCTGATCAAAGGGACCGCATAACCCGCCTACATCTTCTCAATACGCTTTTCCCGCTATTGACCGGTCAAGACCTTTACCTGGCTCGACATATCGAGCAAACCATCAACTTTGCGGCAACCGGTGATATTGAAGATCCCGGTCAGCCCGAAGCGTTTAACCAAGCCCTGGTCCAGCTCCTGGAAAAATACCTTACCCGCGATCAGAACTTTGGATTTTACCATTGGGAGGCATTCCTGAACGATCGCCCCTTCGATCCTCTTTGGGCACGTGAAGAAATTATTTCCGGCCTTAAACAAATTGCCGGATTTCCCAAAGCCATGTTCATCGGCACGGGTTTGCGCTCCGCTATCCAAGGCCAGCACAATAATTGGCCTTCCAAACTCGACCACGAATACGAAGAAGCTGTTGGATACCTGCGTGAGCTCGCTGCCTATTGGACCACGAAAAACACTGAACTTACTTTGATTCTGCTTTAAAGACTAACCACAGATGAACGAACGAGGTCAGATGCTAAATTATTTAAGAGTGACTGGGCTGCCCCTTGGCCTGATATTAAATTTCAACCATCCCAAGCTGGAATTTGAACGAGTGATTCTAAATTAATCTGAGTTCATCTGTGATCCATCTGTGGTTTAAAACTTATTTATCCCTTTTATGTCAGAACCATCTATCTTCACCAAAATCATCAACCGCGAGATCCCCGGCAATTTTGAACATGAAGACGATCTTTGTGTCGCTATTCGAGATATCAGTCCGCAGGCACCTGTTCACCTATTAATTATTCCAAAAAAGCATATTGTGCGAACGTCTCTGGCGGAAGATGAAGACCAGGCGGTTCTTGGGCACTTGCTGCTCACCGCCCGGAACGTCGCCAAGAAGCTGAACCTCGAAAAAGGCTTCAGAATTGTCATCAACAATGGACCTCATGGAGGTGAAGCCGTGCCGCACCTTCATGTGCATTTACTTGCGGGTCGCCAAATGGGATGGCCCCCAGGTTGACCCAAAAGTCCGCACACTTTGTTACATCCGGACGCTGGCCTCGAAAGCTCCGTCGAAACGTTTGGATACGAGATGTTTCAATTCTAAAAGCATCAAAAGAGACGCAAGCTCAGGAGATGATTTTCCCGTCATATCGATTAATCGATCCATATCCAAAACCTCGCCTCCTGAAAAATGTGACAGTATCTCCCTCTCTTCTTCGCTCAAACTATCTGACCTGGGCCCCGTGTCCAGCTGCTCATCCGATGCCTGGTTGATAATCAGGTAACCCAACTCTTCGACCACATCTTCAGGTTTGGAAAGAAGCAAAGCCCCTTCACGGATCAATTGGTGACAACCGCGACTCGTTGCCTGATCAATACGCCCTGGAACTGCAAAAACCGTCCTTCCTTGCTCCGCGGCGAATCGCGCGGAGATCATACTTCCTCCATACAAATCAGATTCAACCACAATCAGGGCCTGGCACATGCCGCTCACGATGCGATTGCGCATGGGAAAAGTTTGTCGATCCGCGCGACGCCCAAAGGGGAACTCACTTATTACCGCGCCCGATTGAGCGATCTCATTGAACAAATCGAAATTCTCCGCGGGATAAACAATATCCATTCCACATCCCATTACGGCGATGGTTTTGCCGTCCACTTCCAGGGCACCCTTGTGCGCTTCGGTATCCACACCACGGGCGCCACCGCTCACAACGCAAAATCCGCAACGAGCAAGTTCGCGGCCTAATTTCCGGGCGACATGCCGCCCATAAAGGGTGGTCTTTCGGCTTCCGACAATTGCCACAGTTGGTCGATCCAGCACATAGTCGCCTTTCCAGTAAAGACCGATGGGGGGATCATAAATCTCCTTCAACATGGGAGGGTACTCATCTGCCGCGGTCACAACAAAGCGGATACCTGACTTCTCCATTCGCTCCAATTGCTTTTCCAAATTCAGCAGGTCTTTCCAATTGCGTAAAGTGCTGACCACCGCATCCCCTACCCCCTGGACCGCCTTCAATTGGCTTGGGCTTGCATTGAATATCGAAAGGGGATCACCTTGAAACGCGTCCAACAAACGGCGCAGCGTGATGGGTCCGATATTAGGGAGTCCATTCAGAACAATAAAAGCGTTGGTTCGATCCAGAGTTGCCATGGGAGAGAATCAGTCCAGACCCTGCCAGATTAGATCTCTAAAGAAAACTTAAAATGTCGGTCGATTTTGCCGAAGACTGCCCCTGGCTTCTTGCGAGTCGATCCGCTGCCCAACCATGCCAGGCTGCTCCTTCCAAAACCGAATTCAGGAAGTCTGCCTCCGGGATAGCAATCCGGCCACCAATCAGGCCCGACAAAATATCTCCACTACCGCCCCTGGCTAAAACGGGGCCGCCGAAAGTACTGTAAATGGTAACTTCGCCATCAGTGACAAGAGTTGGAGAACCTTTCAAAAGAGTCACCCATCCGTGTTTTTTCGCAAAGTATTTAACAACGGTTTCCTCAATCGGTTCACTCAGCGAATTTCCCAGCATACGGTTCAGTTCACCAACATGGGGCGTAACCACACAGGAACGACCTTTCCAGTCAATCTTAGCCAACCCCGATCGAAGTGCATCTGCGTCGAGCAGGACGGGGGCATCACTGAGTTTCAAAATCTCTTCCACCAAGGTCGCCGTCTCTGGATGCCTCCCCATCCCAGGGCCAATGGCCCAGCCAGTTGCCGCATTGGAATGACCCCGTACCAGACCAAGTCCTTCCAGGGCCAGTCCTCCATCTTCAGGAATTTGGGGCAATCCAACCCACATCGCCTCCGGAATATTCGAAGCGGCTTCGGCTACAATACTTTCGGGCACAAAGGCTGTTACCAACCCTACCCCCGACAACAAAGCGGAACGCACCGTCATTAGAATTGCGCCGGGCATGGTTGAAGATCCGCCAACAACAAAAACATGGCCGAAGGTTTTTTTGTGAGAGCTGCTCGGCCTTAAATTACGTCTAAATTCCAATGTTCTATCGGATAGAATAAAGCGGTTTCCTTTCAGCCGCTCGCCTCCAAAAAATCCGAAGTCAAGGTATCGTATGCGACCCACAGAGCTTCGATTTTCATTTATAAATAACCCAGCCTTTGCAATGCCCGTGGCATAGGTGAAATCTGCACGAAAAGCAATTTCGTTCCAGGTATCACCAATTCCACTGGGAATATCCACCGCTATTCGACAGCCAATATTCTCCATCCCATTTACACACTGGATCAGCTCTTTCGCCGGTGACTGCAGCGGCGGTCGAAATTGCATTCCAAGAACTCCATCCAAACACAAGTCAACGGGTTCCGCATCAAGTAGATTTTCAAGTTGTGATTGAACACCCTCCTTTCGAAGCGATAAGTAATGGAGCTTCCCGCCATGAGCCACCTGTAAGTCATCCAAACTTCTTTGAACCAAAGGACGTAAATGACCTAGCCCGAATGGAAAGACTAACAACGCCTGCGCGTCCGAAGAACGATTCAGCAAATGGCGCGTTGCAATGATCGCATCACCTCCGTTGTGACCTTTCCCAACCAAAACCAGAATCCGGCCAATCGATTTTTTCTCCAGGATTTCCTGCATGTCCAGGGACGCCTGTTTTGCAATCGAAGCACCTGCCTGATTCATGGCTTTCCATTCCAGGGATTCATTTCCGCCAAAAAACACTTTCTCAAACTCCTTTGACTCCTGAGAGGAAAGGATGGGCTGCAAATACTCAGGCAGGTTCAACGGAGTAATCCTCTACTGGTTCACCAACGCCGCAAAGGCTACGGCAGTCGTTTTTGTATGCGACAATGTGATACGTACATCGGTAGCTCCCAACGATTTCAACAAAGCTTTGCCTTGATCATCAAGCCGGACAAGAGGCTGCATCCGGGGGCCGTGGTATATAGAGCACGAGGTCCAGCTAAACAACTTCCCAATCCCGGTGGAAAATGATTTTGAAACTGCTTCTTTCGCAGCGAAGCGGGCGGCGAGGTGCGGGAAAGGATTCGACTTGCTGAAGCAATAATCCTGCTCTTCCTGAGTGAACACCCGCTTTAGAAAGCGTTCCTTTTGGCGTTCGTATACTTTTTGAACGCGTTCGACTTCAATTACATCGACGCCTATATTCAGCAACATAGCACCTGCAGGAAATGTCGCAGCCAATTCGGTCAAGCCGGGATCTTCAGCGGACATTTAACAATTTCCTCATTTCGCGCACCGATTCCTGCACACCGGTAATTAAAGCGCGACTAACAATGCTATGCCCAATGTTTAGCTCACGGAGGTAAGGCAAGGTTCTAACTTCTGCTACATTAACGTAGTTGATTCCATGGCCGGCGTTTATCTGCAAACCGCAATCATGGCCAAGTTCGGCTCCTTCCTTCAAACGTCCAAATTCATGGTCCCGATCTCCCAAGTGATAGGCATTCGCATAAGAACCAGTATGCAACTCAATCACGGGCGCACCCAAATCTGCTGATAACTGGATTTGGTAGGGATCAGGATCGATAAACAAACTGACCACCACACCAGCGTTGCTCAGGGCATCGACTACCTTGGCAACACGTTCCTCAGAATCTACCACATTGAGTCCACCCTCGGTAGTAACTTCCTCACGACTCTCCGGAACAATACAGGCGTAGTCCGGCATAACTGACAGGGCAAATTCCAACATCTCATCGGTTGCGGCCATCTCCAGATTCAACGGCACTTTCAAACATTCTCGAAGACGTTGAACATCCCGTTCTTGCATGTGCCGGCGGTCTTCACGCAGGTGTACCGTTATACTGTCTGCACCGGCGAGCTCACATTGCTGGGCAAAAAACACCGGGTCCGGCTCTATGTTCCCTCCGGTCGTTTCGGCAAAGCCTTTATAACGAGCCTGGCGAACCGTCGCACAATGATCGATGTTAACACCTAACAGTAATTCTTGATGACTCATTTTCGAAATTTATAGGGCCGACACTATTGAAGCTGCTACCGGCGATACAAACTAGTTTTTAGAATAACCACACGATTTATTCGGGACCAAGGTCCCTCCTACAATTTGTGTGTGGGAGGTAGCTTGCTGCCGATAGGGCAACCTAAAGAATTAACCCAATGGGTTGTCTCTCAACCAACCAGGATAATCCATATCCTGAGTCACCATACTCTTAAACCAAAGCCAATCAGAGCGATTGCACCGAAAATTCCTTCCTGGTGGATTCGGATTATTCCACATATACAACAAGATAGGAGCCAGGTCATCGTCGTCTCGGAATTTATGATCAAAAAAGCCCGACTGCCATACAGGGCCTTTTCGGGCCAAAAGACGATTTATCCGGATGGCTGTTTTACTCTTAAACTCTTGAATTGCTGAGGTTAATTGGTCGTTTTTCAGTTTAATAATAAAGTGAATGTGATCAGACATTATAACGGATGCAATGAGGTCCGCTCTAGGCTCCAAACTCAAAAGTCCTTCAAAAATAAATGATGGGATAGGTGGTGTATCAAGAATTGAAGTCCGATTATGCGAGCAGGTTGTGATAAAATATCTGCAGTTCTTCTGGGGAAATCTGCCTTTCCGAAGGGCTTTGTATCCTGAAGTCTCTTGATTCTCCACAATTAATACAATTCGGGACCAAGGTCCCTCCTACAATTTACTCTTGGCATGTCTGTGGGAGGTAGCTTGCTGCCGATCCGGAACAAAATTTCTTAACCCAACGCTTCCTTCACCTGCGCGGAAGCAATCTTCATGTCCAAAGCAGCACCATGTTCTTTTTTCAAGGCGGCCATCACCACACCCATTTCTTTAATACCGGAGGCTCCCGTTTCTGAGATGGCTTTCGCAACCATACCGGGGTAGGCACTCGCATCCAACTTTGTGGGGAGCAAAGCGGTTAACAAATCCGCACATTGCTTCAACTCAATGGCTTTTTCGTCGCGACCCACTTTGGCAAAGGCCTCGGAGGATTCGATAAATTTTCCAGCCTCTTTTTCAACAACCGCGATCTGTTTTGCTTCGTCGAAATCTGCGTTGGCTCGCACCTCGCTCTCCTGAATGGCTGCCACGGCGGCACCGTAGGCTTCGGTTCCAATCGGATCGCGCGCAAGACGTGCTTTTTGATGTAATTCTTTAAGATGGACTTTCATGACTAACCATTAGCTAGAGTATAATGTTGGGCGATTGCGAGAAAGGATTCTGTTGATGACTTTTCCCAACCCTCATCCAGTCCTTTTTCTTTTGCCATAAATCGGGCAATGGATGGAGCCACTTCAATGGCTGCTTGAGCATCAAGGAAAAGCGAACGCGTCCGACGAGCTAAAATATCTTCAACCGATTCCGCAAGCTCCTCGCGGATGGCAAAGAGTACTTCGGCCCAGGTGCTGCTCAGGTTTAGGTGAATAGCTACTCCCAGTTCAGCACGGTCCCGAATCCATTCGAGCAACAGATCTGCATCAGAACCGTAGACCGCAAATTGTGAATCTGACTCGGCCGGGTTGGTCAGACACCCATGGAAGCGCATGGTTAACGACCTGGAAGACCGGAAGTGAAGCTTCCCGACCTCGATTGCCTTGTCGATGGCGTCTTCGCCCATGTTACGGAAAGTTGTCCACTTGCCACCGGCGATAGTTATCAAGCCAGTAGAACTTACATCGATAAAATGGTCCCGAGAAATTGCGGAAGTTTTTCCTGAGTTTCCCGAGTCGCGCACCAGGGGTCGTAAACCAGAAAATACACTCCGTATATCCGAACGTTGAATGGGTCGACTAAGGTAGGGGCTTGCGTTTGCCATAATGAAATCAATTTCCTCCGCAGATGACTGCGGTTCCAAACAAATGTTTTCATCCTGGATATCGGTAGTACCAACAATCACTTTACCTAACCAAGGCACCATAAAAAGTAGCCGTCCATCTGTCGTCTTGGGGACCATGATCGCAGTTTTCGCCGGCAGGAAATCTCCATCGACTACTATGTGACTGCCACGACTCGCACTAATTATTTTTGGCGTATCCGGATTATCCTCATGCCTCAGTACATCACTAAAAATACCGGTCGCCAGTATGAAACTGCGTCCACCAATTACAAAAGAATCTCCTGAAAGTTTATCCACAACTTCGACTCCACTCATCCGACCATCCGTCTTAACCAATTTCTCTACCTGAAGGTAGTTTAAAGCCAGCCCTCCTTTATCCCAAACCGTTTGGGCAGTTTGGATACACAGACGAGCATCATCGAATTGTCCGTCCCAATACATAACACCGCCGGCCAATTTTTTGTCGTTCAAAGTGGGAACCCGCTCTAAAGCGCCGGCTTTATTAAAACGCCTGGTCGACTGAACACCCCCATGTTTTGCCAAAAGATCATAAAACCACAATCCAATGCGATAATACCAGGTCTCCAAAAAAGAATAGGTTGGAATCATAAAAGGCTGCGGGTGCACCTGGTGGGGCACATGTTTCAACAACCATTCGCGTTCTCTCAACGATTCACGAACCAGCGGAATATTGCCTTGCCGTAAATAGCGGACACCTCCGTGGATCAATTTCGTACTACGCGACGAAGTCCCGTTGGCAAAATCCGCCTGCTCAATTAAGACCGTACGATAACCTCGGGAAACGGAATCCAGCGCGCACCCCAGACCGGTCGCACCACCGCCAATGATGACAACATCCCACGGCGTTTTATCTTCTTTTAAAAGCCTAATTCCTTTCGATCGATTCATTGGAGAATTTGAGTAAGAAAACTCATGCGATGTAATTTACAGGGTCCCATCGTCTTCAAAGCTGTAAGGTGTTTGGGTGTTCCATAACCTTTATTTGAAGTAAATCCATATTCTGGGTACATTTTAGCTTGATTACGCATGTAGCGATCACGGGTAACCTTGGCTACAATAGATGCGAGTGCAATAGCGAGTGACTTTCCATCTCCTTTAACTATGGAGGTGTGGGCGTATGGAAATGGCTTCAATGATTTTCCGTCGACTATTACTCGAGCTGAGCCTTTTCGTGACGAATTACTAAAAAGCAATTCCTGTCTCGCAGCGGAATCTGAGGGCAAATCCCCGCCTTCAACAACACACTCAAAGGGACACGTTGATTGAGCCATTAATTCTTCGACACACAGTGCCATAGCTTTGCGGGTCGCTCCCAGGATGTTGAGCGTTTCAATATCCTGGACCGAAACCATGTGACAAGCCGTGGACATTAATCCTGCCGTTTGTTCCTCGATTGCGTCGAAAAGTCTTTCACGAGTGCCTTCCTTCAGTTGCTTGGAATCGTTTACCTCATGAGCGTATTCACGAAACCAGCTGGATTCATAAAACGATCGATCAACGTATACCGCTGCAGCGCACACGGGTCCTGCCAATGGACCACGTCCAGCCTCGTCAACCCCAATGATCGCGGGGACTTCTTTTAGAAATTGAATATCAAATTCAGCAAGATTCATCGGCAAAATCAGTTTCGGGCAGATAGGATAATTCAGCCTTTATCCTGCTTCATTCTGCATTTACCTTTTCACCCATTGCGTCTTTTCAGGCACAGGTAGTCCAAGAATTTCGTAACTGGTTTTAAAATGTAGCTTAGCAAACTCACCCAGCCTATCAGGGCCCAGTTGTTCCACTAATTTTACCCCCTGAGCCTTAGTTGCCGCACCGGCACCCTTAAGAAGCTCTTCACCAAACCCAACCGATAGTTTCCGGAGTTGACGCAGGAATTCTGCCCGCGCAATAACCGAAGCCGCGGCAACGACCGGGTCGGATTCCGCCTTGGTTTCCATTCTTAAATCAAAGTCCTTACGTTTTAGCTGCTTTTGAACCAGGGGCTGTTTGGTAAATTGATCGAGCATTCCCCAAGGGACCTGTTTTTTGTCCAAGGCTGCTTCAAGCGCTTTGGCATGCATCCAGGCTATGAGTTTGTTGAGGTTCGCTTTTGGGCGACCCATCAACTCATTATATTTCGGCATTCCACAAAACGACTTTTCTACAACTACTCCCTTGGTTCGGAGAATGATCTTCTCAAGACGCATGATTTGCGGGTCGGTGATTTTTTTACTGTCCTTGATCCCATCATCCATCCATTTACGGACCATGTCGCCATCGGCGATGACGGTGGCGCAGACAACGGGTCCAAAGAGATCCCCTTTCCCCGATTCATCCATACCCGCATGTGCTTCAAACCATTCGGGATGATGAACCTCATCATAACCAAGTTCGGCGCTCAGAGTGATTTCAGGCTCCAGAACATCCTGCACAAAATCCTGGGTCATTTTACCCTGAAGGACTAATTTGCCGCTTTCGTAGAAAACCAGATTCACCTTCGGCCCTTTAAACGCAAAGCGCGCATAAGCGACTTCGTTTTCACCCCAGCCACGGCCCTTGCACCACTGCCTAAGCTTTTCAGCCTCCTCATCGGATAGCTTAATAGTATACAGGGTAATCTTCTTTTCTTCCTCGACCTCAAAGTCTTTATAATTTCGGCTCATTGAACAGCTATCTTCAGCGACCTTTGCCAAAAAATACAACAGTTTCCTACTTGAAAAAACAGGCCCCACGTTTGAGGGCTTCCCTGGCGAAATGGTTCGAGCAGAATAAACGAGACCTTCCCTGGCGGAGAATGGCCTCACTCTATCCGACTGTCGTCTCGGAATTCATGCTACAACAAACCCAGGTAAAAACGGTCCTGCCCTACTTCGATCGCTGGCTGAAACGCTTTCCGAATTTCGAAACCTTGGCTAAGGCAAAGGAGGCGTCGGTGCTAAAACACTGGGAAGGACTCGGCTATTACTCGCGAGCCCGGAATCTTCATCAGCTCGCCAAGGATCTGACAAAACGGGATTCCATTCCTCAGGATCCGGAAGGCTGGCAGCAATTCAAAGGGATCGGTGCTTACACGGCAGCGGCGATCACCAGCATCACCTTCAAACATCCGGCACCTTGCGTAGACGGAAATGTCATCCGAATTCTTTGCAGACTGACCGCTGATGAAACCGTCTTCAAAGACAATTCGCAGGCGATGAAAGCGTTTACACCCTTGGCCGCGCTGCTTCTGGATACGAACCATCCCGGCAGACACAATGAAGCCATGATGGAGCTCGGAGCCACCATCTGCACCAAGGGCAATCCGCAATGCGGAATTTGCCCGCTGGCTAACGGCTGCAAAGGTAAAGGCAACGAGCCCGAAAAGTTGCCCCGGAAAGCCGCTCGCAAAACAAAACTCGAAACGGTCGACCGCGCCTGGATAAGGCAGAATGGAAAGCTTCTCCTGCATTTGGCCAATGGGACCAGTCGTCGATTATCCGGAATCCTCGAACTCCCGACGCTCGATTTAGTGAATGAATCAGCAGTCGCTTTGAAAAAGCAGGGCAAAGCTCCCATGGTCATCCGGAAACGCGGGATCAGTAACTCACAGATCACAGAACCCATTTGGAATCTATCCGAAAACATAATCGAAAATGACCCTGAGCTGAAATGGGTGGATCTCGATCAGCTAGACAAAGCGACCTTGTCCGGCCCACACAAACGCTGGATAAGGGAAATTCTCAAGGAGTTGATAAAGTAATTATTTATCCAGCTTCTGCTCCAGGAATTCTTTGGAAGCCAGAATCCCGGTCCTGGTCGAGCTTGGAGTCAATTCAAGGATACAAGGCGTCTCCGGTTTCAGGTAGTGGAAAATGGGGTCAAAATCCACGATGCCTTCGCCAATCGGTCGGTGAGCTTTTCCATCCTTCGTATAATCCTGGAAATGGACCCCCGCAAGATGCTTGCCTGAAGCCTTTAAATTATCCTCCGGAGAGGTAACTCCAAGGTCAAATTTTTCCTGGGAATGTCCGGGGTCGTACCAGTAACCCACATAAGGGCAGTCAGCATAGTGGTCCAGCAAAGCAGGCATTTCCTCGTCTATAGGAAGCTCTTCAAGGTCTTCGCGATTCTCAATTCCGAGAATAATTCCCTTAGCTTCTGCCAACGGAATCAACTCGTCTAGCGAACGACGAAGCTGGTCCATGTGCTTCTCTTTCTTTTTACGTATCTTGCCCAATGCTTTCTGAAGTACCTTCTGGTAATTGGCATCACCCAAAGGATCAGTCACTGTATGGGTTTCCAGGTATTGGTGCACTTTGGCAGCTGCTCCCTTGAAGAAGAAATGGACAGAACCAAGATGGATGACCGCATATTTGGCACCGACTTCAGCCGCAAAATCAATCGTTCTAATGGAGTAGGTTAACCACTGTTTCCGTTCACGGGAATCCAGGGAGCTTGGCTCGTAGAGATTCGGTGCGGGGCGTTGGGTTCCATGGGGAAGTGGACAAAAATTGTGCACGGAAATCACCTTAATAACTTCGCGTTGAACTGCTTTGTGGATTCCTGGAACAAGGGTAATTCGAATACCATGGCTCAGTTCAGTATACTCAAAACCCATTTCAGCTATCTCCTCCAACATCGCATCCCCATGATTATGGCGCCGCGAACAACAGCAGGTGGAAAGAGCTATAGGATTTGAAATCATTGCTTTTGAGGAGAATGAAAGCACCTAACAGGTACAAAAAGAGAGATCCACACAACCGGTGGATCTCTCAAGTAAAAAAATGTTACGAATGCTTTACGAGTTGTAACGGCGGCGAAGCATATCGGTAAAAGCCAATACTTTCTTCTTACGACGACGAACCTCGCATGGTTTTTCGAAATAACGTTTTGCCCGCGCGGCAATGATGATACCCTCGCGGTCGATTTTCTTTTTGAGACGGCGTAAAGCCCGTTCTGTGGGCTCGCCTTTACGGATTTCTACTTCTAAGGCCATATGAAATTGGTGAAAAGTGGGCTAATAAGAGCCCTTCAAGCCTATAGGTCAACTGAAATTTATCGTGAAAACTTGGCAATCCAACCCGACAAGATCATAGTCACACCTTGAGAAAACACACATTATCGAACACTGAGCAATTGAGCACAATTCTCGACCACTGCACATTCTGAATCGCAAGCGGGTCCATTGCTCGAAGCTTGCTTCGTCGCTGAGACGAATCGACAGTCGAGAGCTTGCACCGGAGTGGCAAACAAAAGACGCAGATATTCACTTGGCCAAAGGTTTAGGAAAACGAAGCGGATCCGGTAGTTGCCAAAGATGCCGGATGCAATTATTTTGGAATCCTTGTGGCTATCAAACCTATTCAAAACACAACGACCCAACATACCACGGTATAATTATTTAGAGCGTATAATGCGTATGGTTACAGGGATTGATAAATAAACTTGCCCTCGGGGCTCATTTCAGTCGTGATACGCTG
>JAQBYJ010000126.1 GCA_027622555.1 Verrucomicrobiota bacterium | reverse complement strand
GATCCGGCCGACCAGCCATAGCCATGGGGTAACCATCCAGTGTGGTCATGATGGAAGCCGGAGTACCTGGCATGCGCAACAAGGTAGCTGTAATCAGCCCTCCACTAACTGCACCCACATACATGCTGATGAGCAGAATGAAGGCGTTGATGGGATCCATGTTAAACGTCAGAGGCAAGGTCAGTGCGATCAACATGGCACCGGTCAGGCCCGGAATCGCTCCCATGGTAATTCCCAGCACAGTTCCAATCACCACCAGAAGAATTCCTTGGGTACTAAACAGGTAGACAGATGCTGATTGAAACGCTTCCATCTCTACGGCAAATCAATGGTGAATAGTTGAGTGAAAATGTAGTGGAGACCGAAGGACATAAGTAGGGCCACTTCCAAAATGGACACCCACTTCCGCTTGTCGAAACGCGTGAGAAAGAGGCCACTCGCGCAGATGAACACAATGGTCGACCACACGAAGGATAGCAACCCAAGCCCCATCAGCAGCACATAGACAACCGTCATAGCCAGGGTACCGAATGCAAAATCATAGCGTAATCCCTGTTTACTTTCTTTTGCAGCTGGAGAGCCAGTCGCAACCAATCGCCTTCCAAATACAATCACACTAAAAACGGCAACCGATCCCAGTGTCCACAGCGTAAAATCCGGAAGCTCAACGCGGCTTTCCGGCTTTATTTGATCAAAAACTTTCATCTGGCTTTCTATACGCTGATGCAATTCATAACCCACAATGATCCGGGGAAGTATTTGTAATTCGCCGGTACGCTGTTGGACGTAGTCTGTTTCCATCACCTTTCCCATGACCCCGGCAAAGTAATCGACAATCTCGGAATCCGTGCCCTTCGGAAACCACCAGTAATGAAGATTGGCACTATAAACCGGAAAGCCCAACTCCTCACCGGTCGGGACATCCGGGATTGTGGCAATACGCTCTTCTCCCAGGTAGGCGATGGCTTTTAATCCATTTTGCTGGAAACGAACATATTCACCGACCGACAAAATAATCACATCCAGATGTCCTCCCATGACACCCGCCAAACGATGAGCTCCCCCACCCGTTGCAACGAATCGAAATCGGGCACCGGGCAGCGTATTCTCCAACATGATGGCAGAAAAATGAGACGGCGTATTGAGGTTTAAGCCAAACTTCAAAGTTTCGGGATACTCCTTGGCGGCTTCCATCAACGCACCCAGGGATTGATAGGGAGACGCTTCCGAAACGAGCACCACCTCGCCAAACTCCCCTGTGGCTGCAGCCACGTCATAGTCGTCAGGTCCGTTAGGAGACTGCCCCGTGGATTTGGCGACCATCAAGGCTTCGTGCAAACAGAGCACGGTGTAGCCATCTGCCCGGGCGTCTTTAACATAGCTGCTGCCAATCGAAGTTCCCCCACCCGGCTTGTTTACCACCACCAAAGGTTGGGACATCAACTCGTAGTCATTGATCGCCTTTTGCACGATCCGGACAAAGGTATCCGAACCCCCTCCCGGAGCAAACGGCACGACCACTCGAATAGGTTTCCTGGGGTATTCATCACCCCGGTACGATCCGATCTTAAGAAACTGAAAGATGGCTAAAAGAATTAGCCCACAAATGAGCGAATGCTTAATAACGTTTCGTTGAACCTGAGTCATTCGAGATAAGGCCGAGGAAGCCTAATTCCTTACCGGTCCGGTAACTTCCCATTGGAATCCGCGTGTAGTCGTTTTTAGCACGCCGCCAACTCCACCGTAATAAAGCGTAGGAGGATTGGTCTTAGGATCAAAGACCAGGGTCCAGGCCATATTCGACCAACGTAACCCAGCGGATTCAAACGTATCCGCCTTATCAGTGCTAACAAAAACACCTGCTCGAGTACCGACATAGACATGGCTTGGGTTCGCGGGATCGATTGCCATGGACTCAATGAATTCGGTCAGTGGTTTGGCACCTGCCTTCCAGGTTTTTCCTCCATCCATGCTTCGAAACACTCCACGTGGCTGAGTCCCGGCGTAAATGACTTTCGGATTCGAAGGATCCAGGGCCAGCGTGCGTACATCGACATCATATAGCCCTAGAGGATTGGCAGACCAGTTTTTGCCTCCATCCGTAGTTTTATAAACTCCGTGCCAGGTACCGACGTAAAGGGTATCCGGTTGTTCCGGGTCGATGACCAGAGCGCGGACCACTTTGTCTAACAGCCCACGGTTTATTTCCTTCCAGGAGTTACCTCTGTTCGTGGTTTTGAAAACACCACCCCCGTTGGTCCCGGCGTAAACGATCTGGTCATCTTTCGGATGAATGACCATGGCACGGATTTCGCGGAAGGTAATGCCTTCATTGACCGCTTCCCAGCTCAGGCCTCCGTCGAGTGATCGGTAGACGCCCACCTCGTGTGTTCCGGCATATACCAGGTCAGGATTGCTCGTGCTTACCACGATAGCTCTTGGAGAATAGGTCCCCAGTCCATAGGTGGGCCAGTCATCTTGTCCTCCATTGGTGGTCTTACAAAGGCCTTTGGCTGCTCCGGCATAAAGGATCATCGGATCGGTCGGATGCAGAGCGATAGCCTGGGTTTCCCCGTGTCCGGGTGAACCCATTTGGGCGACGAGAATTTGATTGGATAAGAGCCCTGCCCCAAGCAGGCTGAGAATTTTCAAAAGTCTTAGCGCGTCCATGGAAATGCATAGCTGGGTTTATTGGAGTAGCGCTTGAGATAGATGCGCAGTTTCGATCCTGCTCCGGGGGCCAGATTCACCGTAAAAGCGCTGGCGTTTATTTCCTTCATATCCCGGGTCTCTGTACCCTCGGCACTGCTATGCCGCGGATTGGGTTGGCCGGTTGGCCTTTGTCTTTTGGCCCGTTGATCATGTTCTACCGAAATAAATTGATGCTCGCCGTAGGCACCTCCCTGGATGATGAGTTGCCTGCTTTCGGTGACATTGAGATTGATAATCTCCAGCTCGATCCAATCAGGTTCTATACGCGAAACGAGTGCGGCCACATCGGGTGGAAGACCGGACCGCCGGCGCTGGCCGTCGAAATAACGCACCTGGGAATACAGCATTTCACCCCGGACATCGACGGGTATGCCACCGGTCGAAAAGCGATTCAGGCTACGGGTAACCATGGGATCGGAATTGATCCATTTATTGTCCACCCAAGTTTCCGGATCGCCATGCTCGTCTTGGATGAGTCCTACCTTGCGTGCAATAATCTGGAGATCCTCACTAAATGCGCGTTCAGCATAACCCGGATTACGACCTTTAACAAAATAAGCCCACTCAAGATCTGCATCTCTTATTTTGCCATCTACCTTTTTTTGGACTTCGGCAAGACGCTCGATATGGCTCCAATCCTCCTGTTCTTGAGAAAAATACCAGATGTTAACATAGGGATAAGCTTCCTCCGGATTATAGTGATACCAACCGCGTTCATCATAGCGCCGAGGGACAACAGGAATTCCTTCACGGATCGAGTCTATCATTCGTTCGCTCACGTTTCTCTTCCGTAGTTCTGCCGGATCCATGGAAGCTCCATTGTCAATAAAGCCTTTGCTCCTGAGCAGAGCTACCTGACTCCTTGCCAGGTTCATCCAACGTGTATCTCCGCTCAACAAGGTGGCAACCTTCCCGGCGGTCAATTCAGCTCGTATAATATGCGATCCACTAGGCCAGACCCAGCCATAGTAACCACCAGTGGCCGGTGTATTCACCGATCTTCCCCGAGAGACCGACATTGTCGGGAGTGATGCCGTTGTTCTGCTCGGTCAGTTTTTCCCACCTGTGCAGGTAATCGGTTGCCCATTGCACATACTTTTTGTCGCCGGTGTATAGATAGGCGTTCGCGATCAGCGGCGTAGAAGTCAGGTTTATAGGAACGGCTCCCTTGGCCATGCGGTCGCTCATGCCCTTGACGAGTTTTGCAAATTGATCGTTGTCCGGATGGTCGTTGATCCAGGCGGTGGTGGCATCGACCCCCGGGATATCCTGAAAGGGTAACGGGTAGTATACCAGGTTTCCGTTGGTCGGTGTCCAATCCCGTTTGGTCCATTCCATGAGTGGGCCACGGCTGCCGCTCATAACCGCACGCATTTGCTTCAGTTTTGGGTCCCAGTTCTGGGCTTCCGGATCCTCGCCAATAAACATGGCTGCAAAGCGAACAGACCGGTCTCTGAATAAGGAGTCGCCGGGTTCCACCATGCCCATGGGGTAGAGAGATACGTAACCTTCACCGTGGTGCATCCAATCCCAATTGGAATCGAACTCCCGGTAGATCTGGCCATAGCGAGTAAACTGTTTGGTGATTCCTTCCCACACGAAACGGTGACGTTTGTCGATCTCGTCCGAGCCTCCCAGCGCGGTAAACAGGGAGAATCCCCGGAATGCCTCATAAATGTCGTCGGAAGAATTCATACCACCTTCGTAGCGTTCCTTGAACGTGAGGGTGCCATCGTCCTCGACATATTGATCGTAGAAAGCGATGCCCGCCTGGTTGAGCGCCTCGATCAATTGCCGTTCATACAATGCCCAAGCTGGCGGTTCCAACTGAACATCACATTGAAGGACCTTTAAACCAAGGTCGGATGAGTCATCCTGGGGAACGGCCGACCTGACTGAACCGCTACACAAGAGCACTGCGGCGATCGAGCAAATAGAAACTTTTCCAATCATTCTAATGGGTATCTGGAAAAAACATAGGGGAGAAAACAATGCATTTACCGATTTAAAAAGTAGCTCAGGATACGAACTACCGATATCCGGAGCTAATAGAACCTAACAAACAAACAACTACAAACAATGAACTTAGAACTTAAATGTATTGGAAAGATAGATGGTCCTTGGATTGGGGATGCGTACCACAGCCACCCGACCATCGGGATTCGTTTTGACCGGGATGTCGCCGCTCTCTCCTACAAGGTTGCGGATGTTCAATCGGATGCTCCAGTCAATCTTATCGTCCATGAGTCTCTTCCCGTAGCTGAACCACAGATCACCACTGAATAAGCCATCATCAAAGTAGGGCCTGGTTACATCGGGAACCGGGACTCCACTCTCCGGCTCGAGCTGGTATACGTAACCGGTCGCTGCTTCGTCTTCCCAACGGATGGCTCCACCGATACCGAATCCATCCAGGAACCCTTCCACGAATTCATAATTGGTAACACCAGTAACACGCCATTCGCGCTGTTCGTTCGATACCGTATTATCCAGGGCTTTCGCACCTCGAATCGGTGCAAGCAGTCCGCCCAACAAGGACACACTATAAGCTTCGGAATCAGCTCCCAGAGATCCATCTTGTTCAGTTTCCCCCAGCCGGGAAGATGTAACGGCAGAAACATAAGCTTCAGCCAAGCCTGACAACACAGAGGCCGTATTCGACTGTACGGTTTCCTGCTGACTGATGTTCATCATGAACCGCCAGGAAGGAGTGGGATTAGCGACCATTTCAACTTCGAAACCTTCCGCCACTCGATCCTGGGTGGACTGAACATTGGGAATAGCATCCGTTTGGTATCGGTCCCATTCTCCATCTCCATCATCATCTACCTGCCTTGGATTGGCAACTGCAGCTAAAGCCGGAGGAATGGTGGCCAAGGATGCGGTATAAAAGTCTTCGAAGCTTTTGTGGGGATAGCTTTCCACGGGACCGTTCACCCAAGCGAGTTCATCTTCCCAGGTATGCCCCCCCTGTTGTGCATCGCGGTAAGCATTAATTCTGCCTACCACGTGGTTCGCGAAATTGGTAGTGAGCGCCGGGTCCGTATTCACATTCACCAATTTTGTCGTGAACCAATTAAACTTAATCGAATATTTGTTGTCATCAGTGGAAATCAGAAACCCATATTCTTCCGTCGTACCTGTGGGTTGGCCGATAGACATACCCAGAGGACTGTTGCGAAGACCGATTGGATTGAAATTTTCCGATTCGGCGTAATGAACCTGCAGATTAAAGGGCAACTCTCCGAACAAGACTTCTGGATAGCGACCCACTAGGCTCCAGGTAGTCGTTTCTCCCGATTCGGCCAAAGATGGTGTGGTGGAAAGTCGGGCAAAATCAGGATTAAAAGTCAAATCTGGCAACGTTTGAGGCACTCCTGCTTCAGCCGCGTTAGCTCTGGCAAAGCTCGTGGTATCATCTTCACGCCAACCATAGAGTCCCACAATATGGTCATCCAAAAAGTAACTTTGCAAAGCCAAGGCTTTGGCTTCGATGTTGTTTTGACTGAAGTTTTCACTATACAACCAACTGTTTGTATAAATGGTGCCGGTCTTTAAGCTGCGGTCCAAAATTCCATTACTCGTTGAATTGCTAAGGGGAGTGGTGTCTACATACAAATATTCAAATGTGTCTCCCGGTTTAGGCCTGGGAAAATCAATCGGATATAGACGGACATCGTCCATAGATTGCACTCCAATTAGATTGTCGCTGGTAAAGACCGTTAGATTGGTATTTCGACGACCTCCACCTAATTGGTGTTGCATCGCTGAATCCATAGAGAAATCGTCACTGCCAGTCCCGTCTTTCATCTCCCAGGAGTGGCGGTCCGTCGTGTGATCGTTGTAAAGACCGGTAAGAGCATGACGTCCCAACCATCCCAAAAATCCATCGTTCTCCGTAAAGTCCACCTTGGCAAAGGCTGTAATACGGAAGGTCTCCCGATCCACTTCTGCATACTGCTGCTGGGTTCCGGCATTCGCTGTAAAAGCCCGGCCCAAATTCGGATTGAGCTGCCCATTCGGCAAGTAGACTGAATTCATGATATAGACATCATAGGGTCCTCTGGAACTGTGCGCCTCTCCTCCTGCAAAAAGAAAGTCCTGCGCTGTTTGATAACTTTGTTCATCATAGGCGATCTCAATACCCGCCATATTATTAAAAAAGTTTTGTTCCAATGTGAAATTTCTGGCTTCGAAATCTCGTACCGCCATGTCGTATCCGTTTGTGTACATTTTGTTGCGGTAATCGAACACATCGGTGTTTTGTAGGGTAGGCACCGCAAAACCAATGGCATAGGATTCCGAGTATGGGCTGTTGGTGGCAAACTCCCGGAAATCATTTACTCTTGTGGTACCAGGCAAACCGGCCGCGACCGGACTTCCTGCAAGACCAGTGCTGTCCAAGGTATCACCCGACCCGGCTCTCCAGGGAATCAGAGACGTGTAACCCTGGATATTGGAACCGGGAAGGCCCACACTCGCCGCTGCGCCTTGTCCTGGATAGTAAATACCGACATGTCGAAAATTACTCGGATGTACATTGGTGCCCACTTTGGACTCATTGGCCTGGGTTCCCAGCGGATCATCGTGCAACGCTTGAAACTCCCAAGTGCCACCCTCGCTGGGAGAGCGAACATTGGCTGCAGGTGTGGCACCGGTGTATTGCGATATGGAGGAGGGAGTTGGCTCAAACCAACCTTCATATGCGATCGCAGGTGGGATAACTTCCACCGGAGAACCTTTGCGCTCTCCTCTCTCGAAATTGGCTCTGAATCGAGTAGCATCGAAAGCATCACTTCCCTCGTTCTTAAATAGCACCACGTTTAGAGCAGCATAAAAACGGTTTTGATCCTCAAATGCAGGCTTTTGTTTGAATTCCTGACTCTCCTCAAGAATCGCGATTCGCAGGGCAACACGGTCCTCCACCAACGTTTTATTGAAGTCCATCACAGCGCGCCAACTGCCGTAGTTATCCAGGCGAATACTGATCTCGCCGAAATCGCTGTTTAAAATGCCCTGTTTGGTAGAATTATTAATAACTCCCCCTGGGCTACCTATACCGAAAAGGAGAGAATTCGGACCACGACTTACGGTCACACGATCCGTGTTGTAACTATCGAAAGGAATGTCCGTAAGGTAATATCCACGGGTCAAATCTGCCTCACCCAATCCACGAATACGCTGGTTCCTTTGTGGGTTGGTTCGAGCATCATTGTCATAAAAACGGCCCGTATTACTGGTTTGCGCTCCGGTGAAATTCCCTTGGGAACCTCCCACTTCGGTATTGGAAGTATAGGACAAGAGCGTCTGTGCATCAGTGGCACTGATGTCATCCATAAACTCTGAAGTGACAACAGAAATAGCTGATCCGAGATCCTTCAGATCGGTTTTGATCCGAGTTCCTGCCAACGTGCTGGTAGCCAGATAGCCTTGGGTTTCGGTTTCATCGACTGTGAAAGGACTCAGTTCATAAACCTCATCGTCTTCATTCTGAGCTGCTACTCGGAGAGTCGCTGAAAATAAAAGGACAAGGAGAAGTAGGCCTTTGGATACTATAGAGAAATAACTTCGTTTATTGGTAGTAAATAAAACGTTCATGATGTTCATATTGGAGTTGTTAATAAGCAAGTTACCGCCATTTGGAACGGACCGATACCATTGGTTCTAGGTGTTTATTAAGGTATCGAAGTTCGTTTCAAAGCGTAATGCATTCGATTCAGAATCATTTTGACAGAAAAACAAGAGACTCATTGCTAAACGCGTTTAACAGAAATTAATATCAACCCGCAAGCGGGGGTAATTCAGTCATAGTAATTGAATAAAGAACTCCACTCCATAACCATGATGGCGAAGCCAACTTGATCGACGACTTGTCCATGTACGGAGAGGACTTTTCTTTGCTTCTTTTCCTTCGGCACAGGCATAGTCATTTTCCCGTCAAATTCAACTATCGAACTTTCGAGCAATCCTGAATTTCAGACGATGCGACCCCTATCACATGAAATTTTCAAACACGTTCGAACCCGATAGACACTTCAATTAGCAAGTGCCTGTCCTAGAAATCAAACGTCGAGCTAAGGACAAAACGTCGTCCCTCATTGAAACGAACGATATTGGGTAAGCCTGAATAATTTATTCTCACATCGATAAGGTCATCCTCATCAAGAACATTACGGATATTCAACTGCAGCGTCATGTTTACCTTACCATCAAATACTTTACATTTATGCCGGAGCCACACATCAACCTGGTACTCCGAGCTTCCGAAGATAGGTTCGTCCACATTGCGAATGGGCCCGAGCTCCGAATCAACAATAATAGGAAAACCAATAACCGGCGCATCTTGCCAGCGTACCGCGCCGCCCAAGGAAGAACCTTTCAGAACTGTGTCTTCCGAGAAGGAATAGGTACCACCCAGATTGGCGCGCCATTTGCGAAGTTCATCACTCAGTTTCCCATTCTGGGACACCAGGCTTCGGAGAACAGAGATCTGTTGCACAACACGAGTTACGATCGTATCCTGTTCATTAATGCCGGTTCCTGGCTCCCGGTCGTGGAGAGCCAGTATAGCAGGTTTATTCCAAGCGGTGTGTAAGCGCTCGATCTCAGGACCGGCAGTCTGAGCAATTCCGGTTTTAATAGCTTCCTGTTTTGCAGCATTGAAAAACAGCCGCACATTGCTGTTTGGATTGTAAAGTAATTCCAATTCAAATCCTTCCGAGATGGTTTGAGTAACGTCTCCCGCCCCAATGGCTTCTGTTTCCAGAATTCTAAATCCCGGTCTATCGGGATCGTCTCTGAACTGATATCCATAGGCATCTTGAACAGCTTGAATCGGCAATTCCCAGCCTGATGCCGCAATGTCAGCGGTTGAGTTCCATGCATACACAGAGGTGGGAATATTTCTAAAGTACCAATTATAGGGATTTGCCGGACCTGGATCTGGACTCAGATTCTGATTGGTCTCGTACCAGGTTCCTTTGACGAAGAACTTTCCATCCATGAGTTCGAGGGTGACACCATAATCTTTACTCTCACCAAAAGGAGGAGAAAATTGAGTCCCAAAACTTCCAACAGGACTTGGAAGAGTTTCATTGGGATTGAAGTTTTCCGACTCGTTGTAGTTAAAGCTCACACCCATACCCGTGTCTCTCGACAATATGGATTCCGGGATATGGTAAACCGCACCCCAACTAAAGGTCTCGTCCTCGATATCAATCACCAAGTCGTCACCATCAATGGTCAGACCGCTGAGATCATGCGTTCCCAAGGCATCCTCGAACTCCGTACCATTCAGAGCACCTGCGACCCATTTCTTATTCTTGTCTTTTCTCCAACCCACGGTGGTTATCAGATTGTCGGATAGAAACTTGCTCTGAAGGGCGAAAACCGTGGATTTAACTTCTATCTCCGATCGCGAGGAATTTATAGTTAAGGTATCCTGGCTATCTTCCCAGTTGAGCACAGTAAAATTTCCGCGGGCAAACCTTTTATCGCTATCAATGTATAAGACATCAATCGAACTGGGAAACTCAACATAGTCGCCGAATTTCTTTATATGGGCACCAGAGGGGCTGCTTTCTCCGATAAAAGAACTTTTAGATGCGTCAAGATATTGCCAGAACCCGGTGCGCAGGGCACCATCGTACTTGGCTTGGGCGACACTCATGCCCGAGGCTAACCCATAGGCGTGCTCCATAGCCATACCTGGTCCACCATAGGCCATCTCGTCCTGAAAATTCTCTTCAAAAAGGGCGGTGAAGGTATGCTCACCCAACCACTTTCCGATAGCTCCCCAATGTTCTTTTGCATCAAAATTGGCATAGAGCAGCGCACGCTTGGTTTCCCGCTCTTCCGTGCTTTTACTCCATTCAGGCATACCTGAGATGAAAGGGCGTCCAATATTGCGGTTAGCTGTGCCGTCCGTAAAAGTTTCATTGATGTCCATATTTATCGACGAATTGCGAAAGCCTCCATCGATGAGGTTAAACCAGCCACTATCGAATTCCTGCTTGTCATAGGACAATTCGATCCCCGCATTTCCATCGAAAAAAGTCTGCTGCAGGGAAATATTGTGAGCTTCAATATCGTGCCACTTTTTGGTATTCCTTCCATCCATCAGCTGATTGCGAAAATCAAAAACCGATGCGTCTTGAATCTGAGGACTGCTTACAAACAAATCTCCAGGCAGCCCTGAACCGGCCAGACGAATCCTCCGGGCATCGTCGTTCATGGTGGTAAACATGGGCGAAAAGTTTCTTTGCCGAGCGGGATTTACCGCATTGAAATTGGCAAGGTCCAGATCTGCCAGAGGCATGGGGTTGGATGGAATCGGCGTAAGAGAAATATTCGGGGTTGGGCCATCAAAGACGATTAAAGGAGTGGTCGCTCCCGGCAAAGGAGTACCATCAATGGTTTGAGCCGCCAAACCGGCCTGGCGGTCACGAAAATCCTGACCTTTAACCAGTATGGGTTTGCCCAGGTTCCACCAATTGGTGAAACGATCCCGAGGTGGACCGTTCACGGGCGGAGTGCTGGTCATATCACCTGTTTCAGCATTTATCCTTAACAAGGTGGTCTTTGTCAAATTGATGTCCAACGCACCAAATATGCGTTGTTCTTTCTGGTAAGCTGGATCCTGTTGAAACTTTTGGTCATTGTGCAGGCCCATAATGCGAAGCCGTACTTTTTCGTCAGCGAATACGCGGTTGAAATCAAACGAGCCACGTAATGTCCCGTTGTCATCTGTTTGAAGTCTTAATCGATTGCGATCCACAGTCAAAGGTTGGGAAAGGCCCTGGTTGACGATTCCGGCAGGGCTACCTAAGCCAAAAAGGATATTGTTCGCCCCACGATTTATATCCACGCGATCCACATTGTAAGTATCCAATGGGATGATGGACCCGAAGTAATTGCGCGTCCGGTCGGCATTGGCTAAGCCCCGCACGCGCGTGGTGGTTTGATTGGTCAGTGCAACTTCGGTAAATTCAAATGTTCCAAAGTTTCCCGTTTCAGTAGCGGAAGTAAAATTGCCATTGATGCCATCGACTTCCATACCAACCGCATAAACGAGCAAATCTGCAATATTAGTAGAACCCGTATCTTCGATAAACTCCTGTGTCAGGACACTGATCGACGCGGCGATGTCTCTCAATTCCGATTTAATACGGGTACCTGCCAGGGTGGTGGTAGCTTGGTACCCAACCGTTTCATTTTCCTGCACTGAGAAAGGATTAAGCTCGTAAATATTGTCATCTTCCCGTGAAGCGTTTTGGGCAAATAGTCCGGGGGAGCTTGCCAAAGCAAGCGCGAGAAAGCATTTGACCATACGCCAAATACGGGGGTATTTTCGTTCATTGTTGGAGTATGTTAGAGGTTGATTGGAGTATCTCCCATTCTATGAACTTCATTTGCGTTATGTAATCAACGGGGATTGTGCTAAACACGTTTACCAGTAGTTAGCTCCTGTTCAAAATTTAGGAGAAAATAAAAATCCCGGCGGAAGTTTCCCTTGGTTAATCAAATGAAATATTCACGGTCTTGGGAAAACCCGGATGTTGTTCGTGCGCCTGTGCTCCTTTGAATCTTCCATACACCGGCCAGCTTTCGAAAGTCACGGTAAACTCTGCCTTGTTAAAGCGAACGATGCCGTAGCCGAGGCCCTTGTTACGGAGATAGTCGAGGGTCGCCCTTCCTTCTCCTTCGTAGTCATCTTCAATTAAGAAACTAAAGGGATTGGCTGCCGCCCACATGGTGATTTTGTTTCCCCAACCATCAAGAAAGCGCCCGGTGTAGTCGGGCATACTAGGTTGTCTGTTTTCTCCATCTACTTTTGGTGTCCAGAGACGACGAGTTCCGGTTATCAGTGCGGGCAACGTGAATGACCAACCGGCGTCTTCCCAATCGTCGATACCCTGTTGTACCAGAGTCGCGAAGTGCAGATCGCCATGGATCATGACCGCATTGGCATCGCGAATAACTTCCAAAGCGCGTTTACGTCCTGATTGAGGCCAGCCATTGGAATCGAAGTCGGCCACCATAAGATGATGCGGTTGGCAGTAGGGCGATTGGGATAATACCGCCCGCAGTTTTTTACCGTCCGATCCCCATTGGCGAAGAAAGTCCAGTTGCCGTTTCCCTAACAACTGCAAGTCATCGCGATCCAAGGTGGTGGTATCGAAATTTTCCTCCTCTATGACATCCAACAAGGGTAGGTTCCGCTCCCCCCGCATTTTAAAAAGCGGTTCCATGGCATCAATCACATCGCCGGGCGCCGACTTGAATTTGCGATCATTGATCAGGGCGAAGCTGACACCGCCGACATCGAGGCTGGTATAATAGGCTTGGATACCTTGCTGTACTGGCGTTGGGTCGAAGGGGTCCGGGTGGTGACCCATTTGAGTGTGCTCCACCATCCTCACCCACTCGGGATGCATCCGATAACCACCGAAACATCGCAGATCCGCCCCGGTCGCATCCGTTGGCATGGCAGCGCCCTCCTTGCCCCAAAGATCGTTGGAGTACACATCGTGATCATCCGGAATCATAACACTCGGCCGATCTTTTAGTAGTTCGCGAAAACTGAGACCCAAGGGCCAGAATTTACCCAGGTAATTTAAGGTCGCACGTGGTACTTCCGATTCGGTTTTAGCAACGACAATACCATAACCACCGCAAGTCTCGTAGACCTGGTCACCTGCAAAGTAGAGTATATCAGGATTCTGCTCCAATAGGTTCTCCTCGAAGAAGCGATTTGGAAACAGTTCAGCGTGTGAGCAGGTGAGGCCTGCCAGGACGATGCTATCTTTGTCTTTGGGATTCTTTCGGATGGTTCCACTCCATTGGGCAAGCTCTGATCCATCCACAGATTTCCATTCATAAATAACACGATATTCCTGATCGACGGAGTCATCCCAGTTCTCAACCCGGAAATTTGCGGTGAGCGATAACGGATCTATGAGACTTTCAGCGACAATATTCCATTTCCCGTTTGACCGCGTTTGCAACTTGGCGACCTGACTTGCTTCTTCTTCCATCGGAACGAAAAAGGCCATCAATTTAAGGATTTGATTATCCAGCGTATATTGGGTCCAAAGAATGGGGCCGTAAGTCTGCTCAGGATTAGACTTAAACTTGTTGCCGCTCACCGACCAATCGGAGAACCAGAACGTGGCATGATCGGGATCGCTGTGATCGTGGCGCTTTCTCGGCTTTCGAGTTAAGGGATGACAAGCGAGAGCCACATTTCCGACCAATGATTCGCGTTCCACTTGCGATTCCAGGGTAGCGGTTTCACCGTTTGCACGATCCACCGTCAGACGAATGGTGGCCACATTTCCAGCATAGGAAACTTCGAGATTTATCTGGCACTCTTTTAGGTCATCAGGAGATAGGACTGGGTCGGAATACCTGGAGTTTATTACGAGCCGACCGTCGGAAGTAATGCCCGCCTGCAAAGGTAGTTCCTGCATCAGTTCTTCGGCAAATCCGGACTCGATATCATAATAAATATTCGAACGGTAATCGTTTCTATGCCCCACCGCACCAAATTTGAATCCAGCAAAAACAACCCCATTAGCGGAGACAGCCATCCGATCCATCAAGCCTACCTTGGCCCGCATTTGAAAATCTCCATCCCCCTCAACAAGCTGATGCGTTAAGGCATGCACCTCATTTACCAGACCTCCATGCGTACACTCGATCCGCCCATCTGACAGCTGCCAGTTCATC